>NZ_JALJYG010000008.1 GCF_024170505.1 Methanocalculus alkaliphilus | reverse complement strand
ACCGATCATCGACAAAGACTCCTCTCCGGTACTTGACACACTGCACCAAATGGTAGTGCAAAGCATAGACCGAATGGGCGCCCTTATCTAATCGGCAGTCCATAGTTGCTATCAGGTGTGATGAACCATAAAGGTTGCGGGAGCTCGTAGACGGCTCTCATCCCCCAGCTTGCGCAAGGGGACTTCTCGCATGTGGAGTTAAATAGGAGTCTATGTATCTATTACTACCATTATGATTCCGCCTCGTTCTCTGACCCCTGATCATACTCCCGTAACAAAGGGCGTAATGCCATGGCAATATGAATACCACTCCTTCCATCGGGTAATGGCACTGTGGTTGCTGCTTTTGGGTATCATCTGTACTTGTCTGGTTGGAGGGGCGGCGGCATATCCTATAGCAGACTTCTCCGCGAATGTGACGGAGGGTGATGCTCCGCTTACGGTTCAGTTCTCTGATGAATCAACCGGCGAACCCGCAACCGGCCTGGCATGGTATTTCGGCGATGAGCCTTTTGATGGTGCGTGGATCCGGGTTGATGACACTCCCGGGTGGAGCGGCCGGTGGGGTCAGACAAGTGTGGTGCTCCCTGACAGCAGTATTGTGCTGATGGGCGGATGGGATGCTGGCGGTAGGAAGAACGATACCTGGCGCTCTTATGATAATGGATCCACGTGGACGCAGGTAAATCCCGGTGCCGGATGGAGCGGCCGAGCCTGGCATACGAGTGTGATCCTCCCTGATGGCAGCATTGTGCTGATGGGCGGGGAGGCTGACGGCGATATTCCGCTCAACGACACCTGGCGTTCCGAGGATGGTGGAGCCACGTGGAACCAGGTGAATCCCGGTGCAGGGTGGAGCGCCCGGTATAGTCACACGAGTGTGCTGCTCCCTGATGGCAGTATTGTCCTGATGGGGGGAACAGATGATGATGTTTATACGAACGATGTCTGGCGTTCCCCTGATGGTGGAGCCACATGGACGCAGGTGAGTGCGAGTGCCGGATGGAGCGAGCGATACACTCATACGAGTGTTGTGCTCCCTGATGGCAGTATTGTCGTGATGGGTGGAGCGGATAGTGCTGATAATCTGATGAACGATGTCTGGCGTTCCCCTGATGGTGGAGCCACGTGGAACCAGGTAAATGCAAATGCAGGTTGGAACGGGCGATTTGGGCACACGAGTGTTCTGCTCCCTGACGGCAGTATTGTCCAGATGGGTGGATCGGGTTTCCCTTTTAGTCTGAGGAACGATATATGGCGTTCTTCTGATGGTGGAGCCACGTGGACACAGGTGAATGAGAGTGCCAGGTGGAGCGAGCGATTAGGGCACACGAGTGTTGTGCTCCCAGACGGCAGTATTGTGCTGATGGGGGGATTGGATGGCAGTTTTCAGAACGATGTCTGGCGACTTGAGACGGCAGGATCCTATGAGCAGAATCCTGGTCATATCTACAATAATCCTGGTGTCTACAACGTCACCCTTCAGGCATACAATGCCGGGGGATCGAATGCGACGATTAAACAAGGATACATCACTGTTACCACCCCTCCTCCGGTAGCGAACTTCACCGCCACCCCGACGAGGGGCCCGGGTCCGTTACAGGTGACCTTCACCGACGAGTCCACAGGTAGTCCAGATGAATGGCTCTGGGACTTCGGGGATGGGTATACAAACACTACTGCAAACCCTGTGCATACATATGAGAGCCCGGGGACATACACCGTGAGCCTGAACGCGTCAAACGCAGGTGGTAGTAACACAACCGAACGGCTGGGATATATCACGGTTACCATTCCTCCACCGGCAGCTGACTTCACGGCAGCACCGGGAACAGGTGCTGCCCCGCTTACGGTTCAATTCTCTGACACCTCATCCGGCGACCCCGCAACCGGCTGGGCATGGTATTTCGGCGATGAGGCTTTTGACGGTGCGTGGACACGGGTGAGTGAGAGTGCAGGGTGGAGTGGTCGTCTGTGGCACACGAGTGTTGTGCTCCCTGATGGCAGTATTCTGCTGATGGGTGGAATGGATAATGAAGGTTATAAGAACGATACGTGGCGCTCTTATGATAATGGAGCCACGTGGACGCTGGTCAATGAGAGTACAGGGTGGAGCGCCCGGGGACTGCATACGAGTGTGGTGCTCCCCGATGGCAGTGTTGTGCTGATGGGGGGAATGGATGCTGGGGGTGTGATGAATGATACCTGGCGCTCTTCTGATAATGGATCCACGTGGGTACAGGTCAATGCCAGTGCAGGGTGGAGTCCCCGGTCACTGCCTACGAGTGTTCTGCTCCCGGATGGCAGTATTGTCCTGATGGGGGGGGCGGGTTCTGGGGGTCCTATGAATGATACCTGGCGTTCCTCTGATGGTGGAGCCACGTGGACGCAGCTGAATCCCGCTGCCGGGTGGATCGAGCGGATGGACCACAGGAGTGTTCTGCTCCCTGATGGCAGTATTGTGCTGATAGGTGGAATGGATAGCGCTGATAATCGGATGAACGATACGTGGCGTTCCCCTGATGGTGGAGCCACGTGGACCCTTGTGAACGAGAGTGGCGGATGGATCGGCAGCATTGGACATACGAATGTGGTGCTCCCTGATGGCAGTATTCTGCTGATGGAAGTGAATGGTGGCGCTATGAATAACGCTGTCTGGCGTTCCCCTGATGCTGGAGCCACCTGGACGGAGGTGAATACGAGTGCCGGGTGGCCCATCCGGGTTTGGCACACGAGTGTTGTGCTTCCGGATGGCAGTATTGTCCTGATGGGGGGTTTTGATGACGGCGATTCTCTGTTAAACGATACCTGGCGCCTTGAGACCGCCGGATCATATCTGGAGAACCCCCTGCACACCTACAATAACCCCGGTCTCTATAATGTCACCCTTCAGGCATACAATGCCGGGGGATATACTGCGGCGATGAAGGAGGGGTATATCACTGTCACAACTCCAACTCCCGCCCCAACTCCGACACCCCGTCCCTCGGGCGGTGGCGGGAGCTCTGCACAGACTGTGAGCAATGTTGGATCGACCTCCTTCCTGCAGAGCAGCGCCGGCCAGGTACTCCAGAACTACAATCTTGGAACCGCTGATGGCTCTGCACAATTGAAGATACCCCTGGGAACTACAGTCCTTAACGCAGATGGTGGATCAGCAGGTACGATTTCGATCATCGATACCTCACCGGGAAGACAGTCGGGAGAAATCCCGGATGTTTCGGTCGATGCAACCTTCATTATTGCAGGGACCGGCTATGCGGTTTCGGGCTCACCTGCCGGTACAACATTCTCTCCGGCAATCCTCCTTACCTTCACCTTCACAGATGAGGAGTGGAGTGAGTTGATGGCAGATGCCGATGACAATCCTTCAAACCTGGTGATAAAATGGTATAATCCAAGGACAGAGTCCTATGAGGATATCGAAACGAGTGTTGACCCGGACTCCCAAACAGTGAGTGCGTGGATCAGTCACTTCAGCATCTACGCCGTATTCGTTGACTCTGAGGCATCTGCAACGGTTGTACCAACAACTCCTCAGACGACAGATACTCCCGGTCCGGTCACAACGGCTCCACCGCAGCCCGTCGTACCTGACGAAGGGCCTCGATTCCCGGGGATATATATGATCATTGGCATTGTCGTCATCCTTCTGCTCATTGGTGTAGCGTATTATTCTATCAAAAAGAAGGAAGAGAGATAATCCACTCTTTTTTGAATATAATAAAAGCAGATATCCCGAATAATCATTAATTACAGATTCGCCGGTGCTTCAGGCGGGATCATCCCGCGGTAAGATCTGGTTCAACAGGAGATTTGTTGGGGGAGAAACTCCGATATCCACTCCACAGCTCTTTTCCGCTTTTCTCCCCACCATCTGTCCTCACAGCTTGCTCCAAGGTAGCTGAACCGAGGGCATTCTTCCATGAGGTTGGCCATGCGGGATCGATCTTTGTCGGGCCGTATACGCCGGTCGCCTGCGGTGTTGATGTATCAGGGACAACCCATGTGCTTCCGACGTCGGGGTATGCCTCTGTTTATTTTGGCCTTTTTCTCTACCATTTCTGCACACGGTCGCAGGTCCGGAACCTGACCTGATTGAACAGTGGTACACCAGCTTTCACCGGATTGAGATGATGGCTATCTGAAAAACCGTGTATCCAGCAACCTTGCTGTATGCACTACACGAAGAATGATCACTTTTGATCCGGATACTCTGAAGATGATTCGATAATTACTATACAGAAGATGACGGTATGCTGTTCCAAGAAGTTCGTTTTCTGTTACGGGTGAACAGCGCAGGGGAAGGGTACCAAGCCCTGCTATAATCTCTTCAAGATGTACAATAAACGCTGTTGCTCTTTCTGTGTTGTCGCTTGAGATATAATCCCAGATCTCCTCAATATCCCGTTCAGCAACGGTAGTGATCTCAACCTGATATCTGCTTTTCACGTTTGAACTCACGGATAAAATCACTGGCCGAGCGTGTATCCCCGTTCTCTACGTCTTTTTCTGCCGGAACAAGCAATCGAGCGAGATTCGCTGCTTCAAGGTATTTTTCATATACCTTTATGTCAAGCAGGATGGAATCAGCCCTCCCATTAACAGTAAGGATAACAGGCCGGCCGGTTGCATGGAGGTGATCAAGAATTTCACGGGTGTGGCGTTTCAGATCCGTGACTGATCGAATATCTTCCAGAGGGCTCATGTATGTCATATGGTGCCTTGTGTTATATAGAATTTAGCATTGAATGTGATGCTATATATCGTACCTTCGCCCCACCTCACATCCGGGTTCTTACATTATTCTTTTCTGTCTTTGACAGAAGAAACCCTATATCCTGTACACCGGCCTTCCACCCTTCTCTCCGCGCCACTTCCCTTCGCCCCGGGCAAGCCCTGCGATATCATCTGCGGTCTCGCGGAGTGTCGCACTCGAGATGTCAGCAAGGTGAACCGCCCATGCCTCCGAGGTCCGTGGGGCCACATCGCCATGGTCGCCATGATGTGACTGGACAATATGGAGAAGATGAAGGAAGGTTGCCTCATCGCAGAAGTCCCTGAACCGCTCGAGGAGGGTGATCCCAAGCGGGATGTGGCCGATGAGATCGTACTCGGGGCGGGCGGAAAACCCGATACCTTTCTCTTCAAATGAGAGTGCCTTGCCGATATCATGGAGGAGGGCTCCTGCGATGACCAGGTCACGATCCAGGTTGAAGCTCTTCTGCGCATCGACCATGGCAACGGCGATCTTTGTGGTCTCGAGGGTATGTTCAGCAAGCCCTCCTGCATAGTCATGGTGGCGTTTCTTTGCAGCAGGCTTCTCATAGAAGCCACCGGCCTCCATCAGGGCGAGGGCAACGGTCATCCGGAGACCTCCGTTTCTGATCGATCCGGCGAGGGTCTGTATCTCTTTTGCCGTCTCTTTGATATCCACCGGCGAATAGATGAACTCCCCTTTTTCAGATGCCGGGATGGCAACCGGGGCGGCGAGTTCCAGCACACCCTCATTGACATTCACCTCGCAGTCGCCGTTGTAGACCTTTGCAGTTCCCCTGATCCGGTAGACCTCTCCCGGCTGAAGGCTCCGGCAGAGCGCCTCGATCTCTTCTGTGGTCTGGGATGCAAGCCCCCAGATCTTGCATGGTATCTTCCCGGTCTTATCCGAGAGGATGGCATGGAGATACTTCCCGTCCTGCCGCTTCTTCTTCTCTTCAATGCTTTCAAGGAGGAAGAGAGTCTCAACCGGCGTTCCATCACTGATATCTGTTATATACTGGGTCTTCTTCATAGGGTCACCTGATAGGACGTGTGGTTCTGACAATTGTATGAGGATCTGGTCGTTGAGACGTATTTTGTGTATCGGTGGGATACACGGGATCTTCGTGGTTGGAAGAAGGTAACCGGTATCAATAGAGCAGATACCTTTGCATCAACGGACTATGAAGAATCATTGCCGGATGTCTGACCCCCCCTATGGGTAGAGATCCGGATAGAGCATGTATTTCCATGCAGGAGTGATGATGAGATCCTTGCCGTCGATCTCTTCATGGCCGGAACGGTCCATTGTCAGGATGTATCCCTTTGGAAGATTATATTCATGGAGAGCATCAAGGAGTCCGTGTATATCTCTCTTTTTTGTCTCACTGTTCTGTATTTCCGCAGATACCTGTATGGCAGAGAGAACAGATGGTTCTTTCATGATCAGAAAGTCACATTCCTTTTCGGATACACCGGAGTGGTAGAAGAGGGAGTACCCTTTCTTTGCCTGCAATAGATGGAGAAAGACCAGATTTTCAAGTTTCTGTCCGGTGTTTTCCGAGAATCTGAATGATACGGTATTTAAGAAGCTGTTGTCTCCTGCATATACTTTTTTTGATGCCTGAGCCTGTTTCTTCAGGGAGAAATAAAAAGCCGGCAGCGTATAGAAGAGATATGAGTCCCTGAAGTACCCGATGTACTGGCTGATCGTATTTGTGCTTTTCAGTCCTGTTACGCTTAGCAGTGTAGAGTAGGTAAATTTTGATGAGGCATTCGAGGCGAGGTAGGTGGCAAGACGTGCAAGGCCTGCCTGCTCACGTACAGCATAGCGGTTTTCGATATCCCGCTTCAGGATATCATTGAAATAATACCCCGATAATTCGATATTCTTCTCTTTTAAGACCTCGGGAAACCCGCCATATTCGATATATTCCTTGAAATAATGAAAAATTTCTGCAGATCGATCTGAGGTGAGGAGATGAAACGGCGGGATCTCTATCCCCTTCAGCCGTAAATACTCACGGAAACTGAATGGATGGAGAGCCAGCACGACATTTCTTCCCGTGAGTGCTGTTGCAATCTCTCCCCCCAGGATCTTCGCATTCGATCCTGTGACAAAGACTTTATGGCCTTTAAAATGGAGGTTGTTTACCCATCGTTCCCATTGTGGAGCGTACTGTATTTCATCAAAGAAGAATACCGTCTTCTTCTTACGGGAGAACAATTCTATTGCAATATTTTCGATATCATGGTAATTGTCTGTTGTGATATCCAGGAGCCTGATATCCTCAAAATTGATGAAGAGGATATTCTCATCCCGTCGCTGGTATTGATCTGCAAGGAGTTTCAGGACGGTGCTCTTTCCTGATCGCCTGATGCCTGTTATGATGACGATCTCTTTACCACGCATATATTTGTGGAGATCGATCTCCCGCTCTATCGTGTCTTCAGGTATCTCTGCAAAGATCTCCTGATGCTGCACGATGACATCCATGAGCTGCGCTTTATCCATGGTACATCCACCTCAGTATCTCTCTTGTCGCCTCCCATATATAACCGTTCTTTTCCATTGAGATGGTTTAATATAATGAGAATATCATTGGCAAAGAAAGGTTACCTTTAGCTATCCATTCGTTTCTCTCAGTCCTGTATTCCGACCAAAATGGAAAGCAGCGGCGCTCAAAGACGTATGAGTCCTGTGGTTCATTTTTAATGGGCATTTCGATCTTTATATATCCGGGTGCCACAGAAATGAGCAGGCAGATACGTCATGATAGTATGGTGAGGCATGGAACAGCAGGAAGGTCAATCTCTCGGGCAACCCGTAATCGGGAAGATGAAGATTCTCATCATCGGAACACTTGGTGCCGGGAAGACAACACTCGCACGGGCCCTTTCAGATGAGACGGGTTTTCCGTATACATCCATTGATGACTGCCGGATCAGATATTCTGATGGCTCAATCGTTGGTGAAGAGACTGCATGGGATTATTTCCTGGAGGCTTGTTCTGATCCATCCCCGGCAATCCTTGAGTTCTCAGGCATGGGTCCGTATGCCCAAATGGTCTGCGATGCACTCCTCGGCTCGAAATTGCCGGTTGCAATCATATGGATTGATTGGCCCCACGATCTCTGTATCGAGAGGGCTTCAAAGCGGGAGAAGAATATCCCTGCACCATATATCTGGGCGCCAATCGACTATTCTGTTCCCGCTATCTATTCCGGGATCGAGATCGCCTGGGAGGAGATATGGAGTGCCGAGCCCTCGTTCCAAACGATGAGCATGGCGTTCTCCCGTGATGCACCCCCGAGTGAGGTCTATGCGAAGGTCGAATCATACCTCCGGGAGCTCGTACCGAAAAGGGTGTTATAGTGGCTCGGTCCGGCCAATCCTGATATCCGCTGGAATGAACTCCCCTCCACGCACCTGCCTGATTACCTGATCAGCTATGCGAAGGTATATGACGATATATCATAATATATAGCGATATGCCTGCTGTCACAACAATCCGAATCAGCACCGATCTCCGGGACCGGTTGGCATCCTTGAAGGTGCACCCGAAGGAACCATTCGAAGATGTCATCGAACGACTTATCGAGACTGCGATCGACGATGAACCTCTCAGTGATGAAACCATCCGGGCAATAGAGGAGTCGCTTGACGATATCAAAGCCGGGAGAGTTCAATCCCTTGAAGATGTTGCAGACGAGCTTGGTCTTTTGGATGCCTGATTAAATGGCGTACAAAGTGCTTATCTCAGCCCGTGCAAAAAAAGATCTCAGCAGGCTCCCGGTACCTGTCGGAAAGGCAGTATACCGGGAGCTGGCCTCACTCGCCGGTGAAACGAATCCACAAAATCATGTGAAAAAGCTCAAAGGGAGCAGTGATCCGTATTTTTATTCTCTGCGGGTAGGGAACTACCGGGTAATCCTCACAATCGACAATGCGATGATGATCATCCACGTGATTGAGACAGGCCATCGAAGCCCGATATACCGTCAGTATTGAGGGTTATAGGACGAAAGAAGCCCCATTTAGGACTCCCCCTTCCTGATGACGCCCCTCTCCTCTGCCTCCCGGATCTCCTCATCGCCGGGATCAAGAATGCAGAGCCGCGGGCTCTCACGTGCTTTCTCATAGGCCTGGCCTGCCTCCACGTACCGTCCAAGCCGGGCGAGCGCCAGCCCCCGGTAGTACCATTGAAACCGGGCTGCTGTATCAAAGGTGATCAGCTTCTCCCATGATTCAATCGCTTCTGCATGCTTCCCGAGGGCATCGAGGGCAGAGCCCCGGAGATACCATGCATGGCAGAACTCCGGGTAGATAGCTATCGCCCGATCACATGATTCAACCGCCTCCTCATATCTGCCGAGGGCATAGAGGAGTGCTCCACGGAGAGACCATGCATCCACATACCGGGTCTCGATTGCCAGTGCCCGATCATACGAGTCGAGCGCCTCCTCATGCCGCCCCATTAGCTCAAGGGCATGGCCCCGGTTGGTCCATCCCAGTGCAAACCCGGCATCATGATGGACCGCCTGATCAAAGGCGTCAAGAGCCTCGTCATACCGCCCAAGGGCACCCAGTGCCAGCCCACGGTCATTCCAGGCACCTGCATGCTTCGGATTGATCGCCAGTGCCCGGTCATAGGATTCGATCGCCTCCTCATGCCGGCCGGCCGCCTCAAGGGCATTGCCCCGGTTGATCCATGCCGGACAATGGCCGGGCTCAAGCGTAAGCGCCATATCATAAGACTCGATCGCGTCGGTATGGCGGCCGAGATTGCTCAGTGCAGCACCCCGGTTGTGCCAGGTATCGGCATGGCCGGGGTGTCGGGCAAGAGAGCGATCAAATAAGGCAAGCGCTTCGTCATACCGGCCGGCTAAAGAGAGCTCGACACCTTTGTTGAAGTCGCTTTTTCTGAGGAAGTCAAAGAGTGGCATGGTTGTGGATCGGGTTTTTTCTACAATATCCAGTGCGCTGAAATTATTAAATGCTCCGCTTGCTGAGGGTTGGATTCTGGAAAAAGTCGGATTGTTCACCGGGTTGATATCCTGACAGATTCAAGTGCATCATGTACCCACCATTCGCCATAATCACCTCAATAAACGCAATGACACCCAACCACAATGTATAACCAACCATAGCATCCCTATTTTTTATGCCAATGAACGTCATTGATCGCCTCGCAGACGCAGCGTATGATGATGAAACCCTCTCCCAAGAGGAGATTGATGGCCTCAAAGTGAGCGAGGAGGCTATCAAAGCCGGCCGGTATCGTACTCTTCGCGACATCATGCGTGATCTCGGCGATGATCATGTCATGGTGCAAACGGGTGGCGAATAGGGTACAATGCGACTCTTAGCCCATCTTATGAGAAGTCATCATAGGTAGGCAGGGAGACCGCATCCTGTTGAGCGGGGAGGAGGTGCCCCTCACCACGCAACCTCCATCACCGCCCGTTCCTCCTCCGTGACATCCGTCTCCGATCCCCCCTCGAACCGGTACTTCTGCATCGGATCATACTCCTCATGTAATGCACATTTATCAAGGATATCCACAAACTCCCGGAGGAAGATCCGGGGGATGACATCGACCCTGCCCCCGAACCGGGAGGTGACCCGGGTGATCATCGCCCTGATGAACCGGAGATTCACCCGGCTCCGGTCAACCTCTCCGTATGCCTCGCCATAGATCTCGACGACCTTTGAGGCAACCGCCTCAAGCCGCTTCTCATCGAACCGTGCGAGGACGATCTGGGTCTGGAGGGGATTGGCAAACCCGTCATCCCCGATCAGCTGGAGACGATCATAGAGCGGGGGGAGGGATCGGATCCCCTTTGACCCTTCAAAGAAGGACGGGGTTCCGGTGAAGAGGAAGAAGGTATGCGGAGACTCGTTCCGATCGACCGCATCCACGATCCGCCGGAGATTCACGTATCCCTTCTCCCGGAGGGGGCGGGACGACCCCTGGGCCGTCTCGGTCTCATCGATGGCGATTGCCAGGCCCCGGTACCCGGCCTGGACGATGATCCGGGTGATCCCCCGGAGGAAGGGGAGGGCAGTCCCCTCATCCACGGCCCCCTTCACGCCTGCCTCGGACTTGAAAGCCCGGCCGACGGTCCCTTCCCCGGCGATCCAGCCGAGGGCCGCCTGGGCAACGGCGAAGTCGCACCGGTTGTTCGCATGATAGTATGTCCGCACCGCAGCGGCAAGCCCGCTGTTCTCCTCGGAGATGCGGAGGAGGAGGGACTCGATCTCGGCGGATGTCTCCTGCTCAAGCTTCTCCTCATCCTCATCTCCGCCGACCGCGATCAGCCGCTCCTCGACCCGGTAGATCCATGAGTCGATGATCGACTTGAGCGCCCGCTCCCCAGCCTCCGTCCTCAGACCGCCGATGATAGCACCATACATTGATGCAAGCTTATGCAGCGGGGTATCAGGGGAGATGACCAGATGAGAGGTGACAAAACCGCTCGATCGGGCTATCTCAAGAGCCCGGCAGACGAAGAAGGTCTTGCCGCTCCCATAATCGCCCCGGACGAACTTCAGATCGGACCGGCCGGTCGCCACATAATCGAGCTGACCGGCGATCACCCGCTCCTCTGCATCGATCCCAACAGCCAGCCGTTCAAGCCCGGATGCCGGAACCGTCCCCCTCCGGAGGGCATTGATGATCCCCACACTCGCAAGCCTCAGATCGCTCTCCCGTTCACGTTCCAATCCAGGCATAGACCTCACCATGTTCTGACATCCCACGTCGTTCTATAATGGAAAGCCCGGCATCTCCGGCTTTCCGGATAATCCCGTTGATGATTCCGGCAACCCTCCGTGTCCCAAGAAGGGTCCGAAGTTCCATCTCATTCGTCTCCGTATGCGTCCGGATAAAGTCAACGACCTGCTCCTCCCGCTCATCCAGGTTGAGAAGCGCTGCAAGAGAGACCTCTTCCTCCTTCTCCTCCCCGCCTCTCCGAAGCATCACCGGATCCTCGGTCAGTGCATGCTCCTTTGCAAAACTGAGGAGCGGGATGAAGTCCTCGATCCGAATCGAGGAGGGATAGCAGGGCATCACATCCAGACCCGTTAAACAATGCTCCTTGCAAGCCTGGTAATCCCCGCCATCAAGGGCACCGGATGCAGCATAGAGTGAGGTGACGGCGAGGATCTCCCTCCCATCCGCACTCAGCGACGGGAGATCCTTCAGTAACCGCTGCTGAAGCGACGAGGAGATCCGCCTCTTCCGGTACAGCTTCTCCTCGCCGTGGACGATGGCACCCGCCACCATCTCAAGATCCTGTACTTTTGAGAGATGGGAAAGAATATAGAGCATCACCTTCTCACTCTCCCGCTCATCACCGGCACGAACAAGATAGGCCGCATAGGCAAGTCCGCCCCGGATATAATCACTCCGGTACCCCCGGTACCAGGCATCCCGTGCAGCCACATGATCCCCAAGCTGCTCATACATCTCACCAAGCGGGATGAGGCAGAACCATGTGGGATGTGGTGCAAGGAGATCGCTCACCAGTTTCACCACCTCCTTCTCAGGCTTCCACGAGAGGAGGAACCGGATATATTTCCTGATGATCAGGATCAGGGATTCGGGATCCTCAAGCGCCCCAAGCTGCGATGAGACGAGTCGTGAGAACTCACCTGATGCCTGCTCCATCGATCCCTCACGTACCAGCAGATCACAGAATGTCAGATGGTAGATGGGATCATAGGCATCTGCAAGGAGCTGCTGGAGGAGATCCCCCGCCTCATCCAGGTATCCAAGCTGCTTTGCCAGAAGAGCCGCTTCAAAGGCGAGTTCCGGATCCCAGATACCATCGAGGACCTCCCGGTACCTGGTATATGCCTCACCAGGACGGATCTTTGCAAGGGAGGAGAGCCAGAGGCGGCGAAGGAGCGGATCAGCGGCAGATGCCTTTCCGGCGAGTGCTGCCGCCTCCTCGTACCGCCTGCAGGCGATGAGCGCCCTGATAGAGAGATGATGGTCGTCCTCGCAGGATCCGTACTGTGTACAGACGGCAATCGCCTCCTCCCCCTCACCGATGGCGATGAGGGAGGTGATGAGGGGATGGAGAGCGGAGAGATCCTTACGCTGCCGGAGGAGGGTCTTCAGGACAGGGATGGCAGCCCGGTGATCCCCTCTCTCTGTCAGGAGGGCGGCGTACCTGGTGAGGGCATGGCGATCACCAGGATCGAGCCGGACCGCCGCCATGTACTCCCTGAACGCGGATGCATCACCCTGGAGCTCCAGCACCCGGCCAAGACCCCGGTGGAGGCGGGCCGAACCAGGAACCGATCGGATAAGATCACTATAGGCCGCCTTCGCTTCATCAAGTCGTCCAAGCGAGGCGAGGTTCTCTGCTGCAAGGATATCATACGCAGGATCGCTCCTCCCCTGACAGAGGGCGAGCGACTCCTCAAACATCCCTGCCTCATGGAGATGAAACGCCCGCTCCAGTGTGTCGATCTCACCGCTCATTATTGAACCCTGATCCGAAGAAGTCCAAGCAGCATCATCAGGGCATCCTTCAGCCCGACACTCGAGCCGCCACGATCACTCCACTCGATAGGCTCCTCCATGATGATATATCCCGCCATCTCCGCCCTCCAGAGGAGCTCGACATCAAACTCAAATCCGGTCGAAGCGACCTCATCAAGGACCGCAGCCAGAACCCCGGCCCGGAAGACCTTCGCACCGCACTGGGTATCAGAATACGCAAGCCCAAAGAGGAGCCGGATGATCAGGTTAAAGAGCCTGCTCTGGAACCGTCGAAGAATACCCTGACGGACCGGGATGACCGACCCCGCAAGCCAGCGCGATCCGATGACAACATCCGCAGATTCGAGTCGTGAGAAGAGCCGCTTCATCTCCGCAACCGATGTCGATCCATCAGCATCACAAAACCCGATGCAGGAGCGGGTGGCAGCCTTCATTCCGGCGATGGTACCCCCGCCCTTTCCAAGACGGGTAGCAAACGAGAGGCACCGGATATCCCGATCAGGGTAGCTGCGAAGAAACGCAGCGACGATATCCGCTGTACTATCCGTCCCGTCGGCAACGATGATCACCTCTCCATCAAAGGTCAGGAGATCACGGAGGAAGGCCTGGATCCTCTCCTCCTCGTTATATGCAGGGATGATAAGGCTGCAATCCCTCTCTTCGACCGGTGGCATGGAATTACTGTTTCAATGCAGCAACAACCGCTTCGCCAAAAGCTTTTGCAGCACCGGGCCCGTTTGCGGTCACGATCATTCCGTCGGTCACAACCGGATCCTTTGAGATGATCGCACCGGCCTCGTCCATCACCCGGTTTGATGCCGGGCTTGCGAAGAAGGTTGCCCGACGCCCGTTCAGGACACCTGCAATCCCGAGGATCGCGGGGGAGAGGCATATTGCAGAGACGACCTTTCCACCCTCATACAAGTCCTTTACAAGCCCGACGAGCTCAACACTGCTCCAGAGGAAGTCCTGTGATCCGATCCCGCCGATGATGACGATACCGTCATAATCATCCGCAACAACATCAGCGAAGGTGACCGTCGCCTCCACCCGATCCCCAAGCATCCCGAGGCATTCCCCGGTCTGTGTCGATCCGATGACGACCTCGATCCCCTCGGCATTAAAGATCTTCAGTGGCTCACTCAGTTCCTCATCACGGAACCGGTCAGGTGCAACAGCTATCAGGAGTTTCATACAGTAAGGTATCGGGAACAATGCCATTAAGGGTTTTCTTATACGTATCAGAACCGCCTTCTCAGGATGAGCCGGTCCTCGCCGGATCCGAAGTATTCTGTCCGGTATGCAACCTCCTCATAACCAAACGAGAGGTACAGTGGAAGGGCCCGGCTGTTTGCCGGAGATACCGAGAGGAAGAGCTCCCGGAGATCCATATTCCCGAATTCTTCGTGGAGGCGCTGGAGAAGCATTCGTCCGATACCTCGTCTCCGGTACGGCTCAGCCACCTGGAGCCGGAGGATCCAGCCCTTCTCAGGAGCGCCTGAGACGAGAGAGCCGATTGTATACCCGGCGATCTGATTGTCTATGGAAGATACAAAGAATGTCTCCCCCGCCAATGCCTGCATCTGCCTGATGAAGACCGAGGCGCCATACACAGACCCCGATCCGGCCATCTCAAGGGCGACAACCTGATCAAAATCCGGCTCTTCAAAGCCACGAATAACAACCATACAAAAAAGGGATCTTAATCCTTCCTTCTGGAAAGGATCAGGGCAATTCCTGCAAACGCTGCAAGAACCGTCAGGAGAGAGACCGGAGACGGGGCCGGCTCAGGCTGCTGCTGAAGGGTTGCATGGAGCTTCACGGTCTCGCCGGCTGCCGGCCAGTCGGTGATCTGGCTGGTGAAGTCGGAGTATCCCGCCTTGGAGACACGGTACGTCTGATAGGGGGTTGCGGTGACATAGACCTGGGTGGTCAGCTCACCATTCGATATGGTCCCTTTGTACTCATTATCAAAGTAGACGCTCGCACCATCGACATTGGCATAGACTGTGTAGTATCCGGTACTCCCACCAATAGGGGCAGGGGGCTGTGCCGGCTGCAGGGTTGCATAGAGATCGAATACCTCTCCCTGTATAGGATGATGATGGATGTCATCATAGAACGTCGTATATCCATCCTTCTCCACCCTGTAGCCTGAGACAGGGGTTGCTGTAGAGTAAACAGGGACATAAAGCTCGCCATTTACAATATCCCCCATGTATTCTCCATCAAAGTAGACGTGGGCACCATCCACATTACTATATACTTTGAACCATGCCTTATCCCCGCCGATCGGTCCTGTCATCGCCGACGCGGCAGGGAGGATCATCGCAACTGCGATGAAAAGTACCATCCAGTTCTTTATAGAAACCATCTGTTTCCCTCATCTTTTCAAGGAATCTATTCTGATATAAACTATACCATGGGCAATCTTTAAGGGCACCTGATGGAATCTGTATTCGATGGATTATATCAGACGGCTCAGGGAAGATTCAGACATGGCCAACCCCTTCTTCAGGACGATGGGGGTCTCTGTCATCTCGTTTGGTGATGGCAGAGCAGAACTCTCAATGGACGTTCAACCGACGATGCATAACGGGGTCGGGTGGCTCCAGGGAGGGATATTCGTCGCCCTCGCCGATGAAGCAATGGCACTTGCCCTCTACACACTCCTCTCGGAAGGGGAGGGGATCGCCACCATCTCCGAGACGACCAGTTTCCTCAGAGGGGCACGGGAGGGGACCGTCATCGCGCGCGGATGGGTTATCCGGCGTGGGCGGAAAGTTGCCTTTATGGAAGGCGAGGTGAGGAGGGGGGATGGATCCGGCGAACTCCTTGCAAAGACGACCGCTTCGTTTGCGATCGTCTCTCCCCATTAAGAAGCAGATATACATCTCTTTCCTCAAATGATGCGAAGGATAATAGTTATACAGACGAGACGGGTATAAAGCGGGGTTCTCTGTGAAGTATATTGTTGTTACCGGAGGGGTGATGAGTGGTCTTGGAAAAGGGATCACCGCCGCCTCGATTGGGCGAATTCTGAAGAACAGAGGGTACATCGTCACAGCAGTGAAGATCGATCCCTATCTCAATATCGATGCGGGCACCATGAATCCTGCTCAGCACGGCGAGGTCTTCGTCCTCCGTGATGGTGCCGAGGTCGATCTCGATCTTGGGAACTATGAGCGGTTCATGGATATCGAGCTGACCAATGATCATAACATCACCACAGGAAAGGTCTACCGGACCGTCATTGAGAAGGAGCGACGGGGCGACTATCTTGGAGAGACGGTGCAGATCATTCCGCATATCACCGATATGATCAAGTGCCAGATCAAAGAGGCTGCAGAGAGCTGGAGAGGGAGCGAGGGGCCAGCAGATGCCTGCATCGTCGAGGTCGGAGGGACGGTCGGCGATATCGAGAGCATGCCGTTCCTTGAGGCGGTTCGGCAGATGCATGGTGAAGCCGCACCAGGCGACTTTGTCCTGATTCACGTCACCCTCGTCCCCGCCGACACCATGGGGGACCTCAAGACGAAGCCGACCCAGCACTCGGTCAAGGCACTCAGGGAACTCGGGCTCTACCCTGATATCATCGTCGGCAGAAGCGATCTCCCCATCGGATCAAATACAAAGAGGAAGATATCAGCCTTCTGCGATGTCCCGCAGCAGGCGGTCATCAGTGCAACAACGGCACCGGATACCTACCAGGTCCCGATGGAGCTTGAGAAGGAGGGGCTTGCGGATGTCCTCACCGATCTCCTCAGGCTGGAGGTTCACGAGCCATCAAATGACTGGTACCGGCTCGTCACGCGAGAGTATCTCCATCGTATCACCGTTGCCATCGTCACCAAATACGGCATCGAGGATGTCTATATCAGCATCAAGGAGGCGCTCAAACATGCCGGGCGATCCCTCTCGACCGAGGTGAACATCCGGTGGATCGATGCCGAAGACTGTACCAACGGAGTCCTGAGCGAGGTTGATGGCATCCTCATCCCCGGCGGATTCGGAACGCGGGGGATCGAAGGAAAGATTGAGGCGATCCGGTGTGCCCGTGAGAAGAGGATACCCCTTCTCGGCCTCTGCCTCGGGTTTCAGCTATCCGTCATCGAGTATGCACGGCACTGTGCAACGATACCGGATGCGACGAGCGAGGAGATGGGGGATGGGACCCATGTCATCATGATCCTCCCCGAACAGGAGGGGGAGGTCGATCTCGGTGGGACGATGCGTCTTGGAGACTACCCAATCTCCATCAAAGCAGGGACACTTGCAGAGAAGCTCTATGGAACAGGTGAGATCACAGAGCGGCATCGACACAGATACGAGGTCAATCCTGAATACATCCCCCTCCTTGAGGAGAAGGGGCTCATCTTCTCGGGGAGGAATGGCGACAGGATGGAAATACTGGAGATCCCGGATCATCCATTCTTCTTTGCAACCCAGTTCCACCCTGAGTTCAGATCACGGCCAACCCGCCCTTCACCTCCCTTCATCGGGTTTGTGAAGGCCTGTATGGCAGAGAAGAAGACAGCAGAGAGGTGACCATATGGTAAATGCACAAAAGTTCATCGAAGAATCAGTAGAGGAGATACGCAAAGCCGCAGGAGACGGGCATGTTGTCATGGCACTCTCCGGCGGTGTTGACAGCTCGGTCTGTGCGGCACTTGCAGCACGGGCAATCGGCGACCGCCTCATTCCAATCTATGTGGATACAGGCCTTATGAGAAAGGGGGAGAGTGCCCGGATCAGGCAGCTCTTCGGCTCAATCAACTTAAAGACCGTTGATGCCTCCGCTGAGTTCTTCGCGGCACTGGAAGGGATCATCGACCCTGAAGAGAAGAGGAAAGCCATTGGGGAGCGCTTCATTCGGATCTTTGAGAAGGAAGCGGTCGCTACCGGGGCGGAATATCTCCTTCAGGGGACGATCTATCCTGATCGTATCGAGAGTGAGGGCGGTATCAAAAGCCATCACAACGTCGGCGGGATGCCTCTTGATATCAGATTCAAAGGTGTCATCGAGCCGCTGCGGGATCTCTATAAGGATGAGGTCCGTGTCGTTGCAGGAGCACTCGGCCTCCCGCCTGAGATCCAGCACAGGATGCCGTTCCCCGGACCCGGCCTTGCGGTGCGGGTTCTTGGAGAGGTCACCCCCGAGAAGGTCGCGATCATCCGTGAGGCGAACCATATCGTTGAGGATGAACTGATCGAAAAATACAGCCCATGGCAATGCTTTGCCGCACTCATCGGCCTTGGAACCGGGGTGAAGGGGGATGTCAGGCTCCATGGATGGATCGTCGCCGTTCGTGCAGTCAACTCAAGGGATGGGATGACCGCCGATCCCCTCAGGCTCCCCTATGAGACACTGGAACGGATATCATCCCGGATCACATCCGAGATCCCGGATGTCGCACGGGTCGTCTATGACATCACCGGAAAGCCACCTGCCACAATCGAGTACGAGTGAGATGACATGAGCGATTATCGGAAGCTTGATGCAGAGTACTATATGCCGGCATTCTCCCGGACGATGATGATCCGGAGAGGAAAGGGATGCACGGTATGGGATGATGACGGAAACGAGTACCTCGATCTCGTTGCAGGTATTGCAGTCTGCAGTACCGGTCACTGCCATGAGACTGTGGTGCAGGCACTCTGTCGGCAGGCCCATGAGCTGATCCATTGTTCAAACCTCTACTATGTCCCAGGACAGGCAGAGTTTGCAAAAAGACTTGCAGAGGTCACCGGCCTCTCGCAGGTCTTCTTCACCAACTCTGGTGCTGAGGCAAATGAGGCAGCGCTCAAACTGGCACGTCTGGCAACAAAGCGGACGAAGGCGGTCTCCTTCACCCATGGGTTCCATGGCAGGACACTCGGATCACTTGCCGTGACGCATAAGCCCGGTATCCGTGAACCGTTTGAGCCGCTTGAGCCGAAGTGCAGCTTCGTCGAATTTGGCGATCTCGAGGGGCTTCGTGCTGCTGTCGATACGGATACCGCCGCTGTCCTCCTTGAGCCGATCCAGGGGGAGGCAGGAATCATCATCCCACCGGAAGGATTCATCGAAGGTGTACGGGAGATCTGTGACGAGAAGGGCGCCCTCCTCATCGCAGACGAGGTGCAGACCGGGATGGGGCGGACAGGCACCTGGCTTGCAATGCATCAGACGAGGGCGATGCCTGATATCGTCTCCCTTGCAAAAGGGCTTGGATCAGGGTTCCCTGTCGGA
Source organism: Methanocalculus alkaliphilus (assembly GCF_024170505.1). NCBI lineage: Archaea > Methanobacteriati > Methanobacteriota > Methanomicrobia > Methanomicrobiales > Methanocalculaceae > Methanocalculus > Methanocalculus alkaliphilus. The sequence continues at coordinate 65,739 of NZ_JALJYG010000008.1, read as the reverse complement.
GCTATCGTCGCACGGGAAGGGCTTGCCTTCAAAAAGAGCGAGCACGGGAGCACCTTTGCAGGAGGGCCCCTCGCATCCGCCGCCGGTATGGCGACGATCGACGTCATCGAACCACTCCTGCCCAATATCGCTGCAAAAGGGGAGCGGTTCAGGGAAGGGCTCGCCAGGTGGAACCCACGGGTTCGCGGCCTGATGATCGGGATCACGGTCGGAGAGAAATGCCCGGAGGTCCAGGCGCGATGTGCTGAGAAGGGTATCATCGTCAACTGTGCCGCAGACGGCAATCTCAGGCTCGTTCCACCGCTCATCATCACCGAAGCCGAGATCGATCGGGCAACAGGTGTCATCAATGAGGTCCTCACCGAGATCTGCAGTTAGAGACTGCTACCTGGGGGGCGGCTATGTCTTCGCCCAAAAGGCCCGGGATATCGCTGCTGAGTATGGGTTTGATGAGGTGGCACAGCTCGCCTCAAACGAAAACCCCTTCCCCCCTTCAGAGAAAGCCCTCGCGATGGCATCTGAGGCCCTCCTCTCTGTAAACAGGTACCCCGACAGCAGCCATGATACACTCACAGCGATGCTTGAAGCGGTCCATGGATGGTCGCCGACCGTCACCGGATCCGGAATGGACGGGGTCATCGAGACGGTGGTGCGGACACTCGTCTCGCCCGGCGACCTTGTTGCCATCGCCTCACCGACCTTCTCCTTTTATGATCTGGCCGTCCAGGCTCAGGGCGGAAGCATCAGGCATGTTCCCCGAACCTCTGATTACCAGGTGGATACGGAGACCTTCATTGATACCGCCAGGGAGGCGAAACTCTCCTTCATCTGCTCCCCGAACAATCCGACCGGGACCGTCACCGAACCCGCGGATATCGCAGCCATCCTCGATGAGATAGAGGGGATCCTCTTCCTTGACAATGCGTATGTCGAGTTTTCTGATAGAGACTATATCCAGCTCCTCTCCGAATATGAGAACCTTATTATCGGCCGGACGATGTCAAAAGTCCATGGTCTTGCCGGTCTTCGGATCGGATATGCCTTTGTACCTGACTGGTATGCACCATGCTACCATGCTGCCGCAACACCATTTGCCCTGAATATGGTATCGGCGGCAGCGGCGGTCGGCGCCCTCTCCGATCCCGGCTATGCGGGACGGTTCATCGCTCATGTACGACGCTGGCGGACGATCTTTGAAGAGACGATACCCTATCCCGTTGTTCCGGGTGGCGCCAACTTCGTCCTCATCGATACAGACCCCATATCTTCAAAAGAAGCGGTTAAACACCTTGCAGGGAAAGGTGTGCTGGTACGGTCATGCGACAGCTTCCCGGGCCTTGGAGAGACGTTCATCAGGGTCAGTATCGGGGAAGACTGGGAATGCGAACGATTCCTTGAGGCGATCCGATCCCTATGATGCTCGGCCTGACCGGCGTGCCCGGTACCGGAAAGACGACCGTCGCTGATATCCTCAGGGAGCGGGGTGTCCCGGTGATCCGGATAAACGATACCATCGAACCGTATATCATCGGATCTGATCCGGATCGTGATACCAGGATCATCGATGAGGAACGCTGGGCTGAGGAATTTACCCCTTTTGACGGGGTTGTCGAGGGACACCTTGCCCACCTCCTCCCCTGCGACCGTATCGTTATCCTTCGCTGCAATCCCGACGTCCTTTTCAAGCGGCTGATCACACGGGGATACTCAGAAGAGAAGGCTCTGGAAAATGCCCTCGCCGAGGCCCTCGATACTATATTGATCGAGGCATTCGAGGCATTTGAATCAGAAGTGATTTATGAGTTCGAGACGACAGATATCGATAGCGGGACGGTCGCCAATTGTGTCATGGATGTCCTCGCCGACAGGGCAACACCATCACATGGCATGTGCGACTGGTCCGACTACCTCGTGAACCGGATGCCATGACCCTGGATCAACTCCGCCCTCACCTGACCGGGATAGTACGTCCGGTTGCACGCCTCTCGATACGGGTTGGGCTGACACCCAACAGCTGTACTGTTCTTGCCCTTCTGGCGGCGATGGTTGCAGGGACCGCCTTCTGGTACCGGGAGATAGGGATCGGTGTCCTCTTTGTCGCCATTAATGCCTTCTTTGATGCAATCGATGGTGCTATCGCACGGGAGCTCGGATCGGCAGGGATGACCGGGGACTTTCTCGACCATGTCCTTGACAGATATGCCGATATTCTCATCATCATCGGGATCTTCGCCGGAGGGTTTGCCTCCTGGGAGATCGGGGTCTTTGCACTCACCGGCGTGCTGATGTCCTCATATCTTGGAACACAGGCACAGGCGGTCGGTGTCGGAAGATACTATGGCGGTCTCCTCGGGCGTGCCGACCGGCTCGTCCTGATCCTCCTTGCAGGCATTGCTGACATCCTCTTCCCGGCCGGCCTCTTCACATGGACCTATCTTGGGATAATGCTCCTCCTCTTTGGAGTCCTCGGACATATCACCGCAATCCAGCGGTTTATGCATGTCTGGCGGGAACTGAACAGAACAAAATAGAGAAATTCTTTGCGAAAGGGGGATAGCCCCCATTCATATCGGAGAATCCCCATTCCCGCTGATGAAGCAGAAGGGATCCTCGGCAAAAAACTCACCATTTTTCATATACGCCCGCACCCGGCATCCCCCTCCACAGAGGACCTGATGGCTGCACGATCCGCATCTTCCCGTATACGCGGCCGGGGGGGTCCGGAAGAGCCGCAGGACCGGGTTGGTATCGTCATCCCAGATCGCTGCAAACGGGGTTTTCCGGATATTCCCGATACGGAAGGTCTCCGATCGGGCAAACTGGCAGGGATAGATATCCCCCAGGTGGTCAATGTTTGCAACCTTCGTCCCCGCACTACAGCCACCGTTAAGTGAGGCGACGAGCCGTTCGGCATCAGGGAGATCGGGCGATTCATCCCGCCGCATCGAGGCGAGGAGATGGATCGCATCCTGTGGAGCATCAACGGTCAGAAACTCCATCTCTGCGGGATCGATCTCCTTTGCCTTCCTGTACAGAAGATTTAATGCATCAATCACCTGGCCGCCGTCAAGCTGCAGCCGGTCATACCCGTCGATCCCCCGCCCGGTGGGAACAAGCCAGTACAGGCAGAACCGGGATGCGCCAAGATCGGCTGCGAGATCGATGAGAGGTTCAAGTTCTCCGAGATTCTCCCGGGTGAGGGTGACACGGACACCGCACCTGAGCCCGGCATCCAGGCAATGGGCAAATGCCGCGGTCGTCCGTTCAAATGCGTCATCTGATCCCCGGAACCGGTTATGAGTCGCTGCATCTGCTCCGTCAAGGGAGATCCCGACATACGAGATCCCGCTCTCCTTGATCCGTCTGGCACATGTCGCATCGATCAGAGTTCCATTCGATGAAAGAGCGATTGATAATCCCTTCTCCCGGGCATATCCCGCAAGCTCAAAGATATCATGGCGGAGGAGGGGCTCCCCCCCGGTAAAGAGGATAAGGGGGACACCCGCAACAGCAAGATCATCGATAACCCGACGTGCTTCATCTGTTGAAAGCTCATTCTCGTCAGCCATATCTGACCCGCTGTAGCAGTGGATACATTGCAGATTACACGCATTTGTCAGGTTCCAGAAGATGACCGGGCGGTTCATCCCGGAGAACGCAAGATGCCGGGGCTTCCTCCCCGAACCATGCCGGTGGAGATCGCTGACGGTTCCCCTCCCATGCATACACTGGGTGATGCGGTTCATCTCAGATCCCCCGTACTATCATTAATCCGGACAGCAGGGGTGCGCTTGAGCTCTTCAGTACTGAAGAGAACACGATAGTCTCTGATTCCGATCTCGTCTGCAATGGTCCTGACCTCGTCATATACTTCATCCCTTGTCCGTTTATGATGAACGGTATACACTGTATATTCCCACCTCCCCGGTACCGGTTCCCTGAGGTAACAATGTGAAACACCAGGTTGGGATGCGAGTGCCTCATAACCGGTCCACTCCTCCGGAGGCTTCCATGCAACAAGGGCATTTGCCATGATCCCAATCTTCCGCTGGTTGATCCGGGCACGTATCTTCCGGATGACCCCGTCTGCCCGGAGGCGGCGGATCCGGAGGATCACCTCATCCTCAGCGATACCAAGCCGTAACCCGATTGCAGCAAACGGCTCATGGGTTAAGGCAATTCCCTTCTCAAGCTCGATGATGAGCCTGCGATCATTCTGATCCATCTGCATCCTCCGTCCGGCAGTCGAACCGGACATCTATTTTATACGACCGGATCGTCGGGAGATTAAGGATATCCTCATCCGGGATGGATGCCTTTTCCTGTATCTCGCCAAGTATCCGGGAGAGACGCTCACCCGTCGGAGCGGAGATGGTAAACCAGAGAGAATAGTGATGCTCGCGCCGGTAATTATGGGAGATCTCCGGGTAACTGTTGATGATCCCAATCGTTTCCTCGGCCTTATCATCCGGTACATGGAGGCCGACGAGGGTACCTGCATGAAGACCGAGGCTTCGGGACTCAAGGACAGGCGTAATCCCGCGAACGATCCCCATCTCCCGGAGGCGTTCTGTACGCCGGAGGAGATCGGCAGAGGAAATCCCGATCCGATCAGCGATCATCTCAAACGGGCGGGGAACCAGGGGAAGATCCTCCTGAAGAGCATCAAGGATGAGGAGATCGATCTGATCGACCTGCACATCAGTCTGTATCGGACCACCCCGCCGGAATATACGGGCACCAGGGATCTTCACTGGTGGGATCGCCATCAGCCGCCTCAGGATGACGGAGGCCGTCGCACCATCGTGTGGAGACATTCCGTGTTCCTGCATAGGCCCGTGCCCGGCAGCCACCGCAGATCGTTCTGTACCCACACATACCGCACCTGCCAGTGAGCTGATCCGGATCGCGGAGCCGGGCAAAGAGTGGAGAGCCCATCCAGATATCAGAAAAGGTCATCTCCCTCAGATTTCCTGCACTCACCGGGAGATACGGGCATGGCGTCACCTCTCCGGTCGCATAGATCCTGCAGTATGAGATCCCGGCAAGGCAGCCACGCCCCCAGCCGCCATCACTGATACCATGCTCCTCTGCGATACGCCGGAACTGCGGTGCACAGGTCGGTCTGACCGAGAGGCCGCTCTTCTCATACCGCCTGAGGATATCTGCTATCATTGACTCATACTCCAGGGGATTTTGGGGGGCGATCCCCTCTCCACGCCCCGTATGCACAGGGAAGAAGATATGATAATCGGTGACGCCCATCTCTCTCCCCATCCTGATGACGGCATCAACCTCATCCAGCGACGGCCGCATCACCGTCATATTGATCTGAACACCGATCCCGGCATCACGGCAGTTCCGTATTGCTGCAACCGCCTGCTCCCATGCACCATCCACCCCCCTAAACGCATCATGGAGAGAGGGATCTGTCGAGTCGATGCTGATCGCAGCAGCCTTCAGCCCCGCTTCCTTCAGATCCTCTGCCATCTGCGGATCCAGCCCATACCCGGAGGTTCCCATGACCATCCTGAGACCTCTGCCGGTTCCGTATCTGATGATCCTGAGGATGTCTTCCCTGAGGAGGGGTTCACCACCGCTCAGGATCAAAATCGGGGATCCGACGTCACAGATCTGATCGATGACACCTTCGGCCTCATCTGTTGTGAGGACGTCATCAGGCTCAGTCGCACCAGCATCAACATAGCAGTGGGCGCACTTCAGCGGGCATCTGAGCGTGATATTCCATGAGATGAGACGGGGGGGATCAGATCCTCTCTTCACGGTCTCATGCTGTTTCAAACCCATACTCCCTCGTATCTTAATCGTGCCGATAGAGAAGATATAGATTGCGATACAGACAACAAATCAGGAGATCATGAAAGGCTGAATGCAAAAAAAGGCATCTTCCGGGGATATCTCACCCGACACAGACCCATCGATCATAGATCGGGTCACGTTCATTCTCAAAGACATCGATGGCCCGGTCGAAGGCATCGCCCCATTCGACGATGAGCTGTGACTCCCGTTCCGTCCCGACGGTGATCAGCACCTCATCACAGAGATCAAAGAGGACACTGACGATCTCCTCCCACAGACCTGACTCAAATGAGTGTATCTCGCCAAGCATGATCCCAAGGCCCCTGCTCGTCTGTGGAAGGAAGATATCTGCCGACCTCCCATCGATCAGAAGTGTCCCCTCGGGATCGAGCCGCCCGGCGAGGAGGCCGCGGGCGATGAGTGCAGGATCATTATCATAGGCGAGCGGTTCCATCCCCATCCCCCTGAGGATGGCAGATCCGATCCCTGAGCCACAGCAGCAGTCAATACAGGGGCCGCTCCCGGTTGATCCAAAGACCTCGTGAATGAGCGACTCCAGCTTCCCGATCCGGTCTGGAGGAAGATCCTCAAACGCAGGATGGACGGCTGTTGTAATCTCTTCAGAAAATGAGCGTCGAAGAGCCCGTTCAAAGATCTTCCGTTCAATCTGGTAGAGATCTCCCCCTACCGTATCAAAGCAGTCCACCTCCGCTGCCGTCAGATCCCGGTACAGACAGGATGTCGCCCACCAGGTCAGGCCATCTGTTGAGAGGGCAAGTGCCATCGGCTCATCCCCGGTATCGATGAGAAGACGGGCAGACCCTTCCACAGCCGAGAGGGAGAAGAGATCAGGGAGTGCCTCCGTCCCGGCAAGATATCCAAATGATGGTTCAACAAACGATACTTCCGGAACCTCAAAAATCTCCGCAACATTCATTTCTTCTTTCTCCTGATCGTCAGGCCTCCGCTTGACCGGATAACCCCTTCGACGGTGGCATCCTCATCCATCGTCACCCGCGTGCCTTCGACATTGCCGAGGATACGGACACCCTCTTCGATGAGGACTTCTTTCTCCGCCTCGACATTCCCATGGATCATCGCCCCGGATTCGACAAGTACCGAATCATCACCCCGGACACTCCCAAAGACCGTCGTCTTCGATCCGACCGTCATCTGCGACCCATGAATAAGTCCATGAAGCCGGCATGACGATCCGATCTGAACGGGCATCAGAACAACAAGCCTGGACTGGTCGAGAAGAGAGCGGGGGGGCAGGATAAGCGGCCGGTCATCATAGGAGGAGAGCTCTTCCATGAACCGGTCGATCTCCTCCTCATGGTCAATCCGAAGCATCGTCATGACATAGAGGATGATGTAGAGGATCACCGGCATCGGATTTCTGACCGCAATCTCACCCAGTGCCTCAAATCCCTTATCTATCGTGACATTGTCGCCGATGTCGAGATTGCCGGTGACGGTGAGCTTCCCCCGGATCACGACCCCTTCACCGATAAAAGCGTCAGTACCGGCGATGATGTTTCCATCGATCTCACAGAAGTTTCCGATCCGGAGATCGCCTTCTGCTGTTATATCACCCTGCAGAGTGCATGAGTCCGCGATGAAGATCTCGTCTCCCGAGAGGCCGTATTCTATCCGCGAGTGTTCCCCGATGATCACATCTCCAGGAGCCTTTAAGATCCGTTCCTGAAGTTCCGTTCCATCCGGGAGGATGCATCCCCTCAGAACAGCCTGCTCCTCAGTTGTGACCCCGTCATCCATGCTTCCTGCTCCTCATGCACCATACTTTGATGATCTATTAATGAGATCGGCGAGGATCGGCATAAGATCTCCGCCCCGGATTCGTGAGAGCCCACCGGACGCCACAGAGATCTCATCAAATGCAGTCACCGAATCGACCCTGACATCGGGCCCCCGGATGACCACGGGGACGGGATCCCCGGAGTGATCCTTCACCGAGCACGGAGTCGTATGATCACTGCATAGAGCAATCAGGATATCGTCCCGTGCAAGGAGCGGGGCGAGTGCCGCATCGATCACCTCGATGAAGTCACGCTTGCCCTCAGCCTTGCCATCATGGCCAAACTCATCGGCCCCTTTGATATTGACAAGAACGAAGTCTTTCCGTTCGAGCTCAGACTCTGCGCGGGCGATCTTGGCTCCGAGATCCGAGTCGGCAGATCCGGTGATTCCCGGAACCTCAATGTTTTCAAGCCCGACTGCAGATCCGATGCCTGAGATGAGCGCCGCTGCGGATATGACACTCCCCGTCATCTTCCACTTCTCAGAGAAGGGTTCAAACCGGCCCATCAACCCGGCACCACGTATCAGAACGACATTTGCAGGGGCAAGACCGGAGCCTTTCCGCTCCCTGTTCAAGGGGTGATCCACAAGAATATCCTGGGACTGGCGGAGGAATTCATTCGCAACGTCAGCAGTATGCTGATCAGAACCCGCTTCGGTCATCGGCCTGATCGGAAGCGGCGGGAACCCCTCATGCTTTGGATCATTTGAGGTCACATTTGCACCAAGCCCGTCACCCCGAAGGGCAAGGGCTGCCCGATGACCCGCACCAGGTTCGAAGAAGAGATCCACACCAAAACCCGAGAGATCCACACCCTCCCTGATCGCCTCACAGAGAGGGGCAGTCGACGGGATCCGGCCCGCCCTGCGATCGCTGATCGCACCGTTATCATCGAGTGTTGCAAAATTTGCCCGGAACCCGATCATCCCCGGCTCCATCCGTATCCCGCACCCCTCCGCTTCAAGGGGACCCCGGCCGGTATAGTATCGTTTTGGAGGGTATCCAAGGAGACTGAGATGTGCGGTATCCGACCCGGGCCTGATACCCGGAGCAATCGTATCCATGATACCGCAGATGCCCTCGGATGCAAGTCGATCCAGCACAGGCGTCGCTGCTGCCTGAAGGGGAGTCCTTCCATCAAGTGCATCACAGGGGCGATCAGCAATCCCGTCAAGAATCAGGAGAAGTATCTTCTGTGCAGTCATCCTGCATAGATGGTACACCTCGATCTCTTATGAGGATGCCCCTTGAAAAAAAAGTTATGCGGCGATTGCCGCGGCCTTCTCAGCAGCAGTTCGTACTGCTTCGGTCTTGATCACATCGATCCTGCGGATCGGGAAGATCGTCTTGGTCTCTTTGAAGATCTCGCGGGAGATATCGCCGTTCACCGCAGCCTTTGCAAAGGAGTCATATTCCATCTCGCCAGCAAGGCGCCTGACAACCTCTACCATCTTTCCACGGATCGCATGGATCTGTGAAACCTTGGCACGGTTTAAGGTGAAACAGGTGAGCGTCACCTGGATATCACGGCCGCCCTGGACTTTCAGGGTCACCGTGGCATCTATCCGGGAGGTTCGCCGCTTCACATGCGAGCGGAGATAGTCACGGGTCACTTCATGGCCGACAAACTCGGTGTATGCCGAGTCACCGGCGACATGGTTGATCTTAAACTGCATCTTGATATGCTGCTTGGAGTAGTCCTGGGCGATCTCACCATATGAGACCTGCATAACACGCCCGATCATGTTTGTGGTATCTGCAGAAACCACATCACCGATATACACTTTTCCAAAGATTTCAGGGGTATAGACCTTGTACCAGCTCTTCGCCTTCCAGCCTTCAACCCTTCGTCCAACCTGCTTCTTCTTTGCCATCGTATCACCTACTGTTCTTCATCAATTGTGGGATCCATGCCATTGCCCGCTGTCATCGTCTTCATCTCCCCGTCACTGAGCCCATCTGCAATGGAGAGGTTCATCAGGTAATCATCCACCGATGCGATAAGAGACCGGATCGGCTTGTTCCTGATCACCATCCCGACATGCTCACCATCCACCCGCATCTCCATACCAAGGAGATTGTCGGGTGAGAGGCTCCCTGCAACAGTACCGGGATCCGAATGGCGGGATCGAATCCTGCCGCTTCCAATCATCATGAGAAACCCGCCTCCATGACCGCCTTCCTGAATACATCCACATTCTGTTGTGGTATCATCGCTCCTGCCCTCCGGTTGTGTCCACCACCGCTTCCTCCGGCATATGCTGCTGCATCCTTCACAATATCACCAAGATTTATTCCGTTGTCAGGCGGAGCACGGGCAGAAACCCGGCATATCCCGCCATCATCAACAAGAACAAAGATCGGATCATGAGAGAGGCAGTCATGAGAGAGGATATCGGCAATATCAGATGCCGCTACCGGATCATCCAGGCGATACCACCCTTCACCAAGAGAGGTGACGGATCGTATACCCGCAATAATCCTCTCCCGGAAAGCCTTGAAATGGTCCCATGCCTCAGGGATCCCGGAGGAGTCACCGAGGCAGAGCGAGGCTGCAAGCCCGCCATGACCGGATTTTCCGCAGGCATCAACGAGGGCTGCAAGGGTGGGGGCATCAGGCACAACCTCGCGCTCAAGAGCGTAGGCGTCCCCATATATACGAAGAAGAGCCTCAGCAGAGGCGGTATCACCCACCGAGAGGACAAGCCGTGAGAGGAAGAGCGGGTCCTCCTCAGCAGAGAGATCTGCTTCGGGAGATGCCGCAAGTTCCCTGCAGACATCTTCATTGCCCGTTACGGACGGAAGATATGGATCTGTTGAGAGGAAGAGACGCTCAAAGAGTTCCCTTCCGGGGAGCGTGCAGCCCCTCCTCGTCGAGATGATCCCATGACCGATCCCCTGATTGAGGATCTCGCGGTTGGGACCGGAGTACTCCTGGCGATCGCCGATCACTCCAAGGAGGGCCAGGCCCGCGAGATCACGATTATCACCCATCTTCTCCGCAACAAAGTACGCCGCTCCCGAGGTTGAGAGTTCACGATCCCCATCGATCCCATGGAGCCTCGGATTTACATGGAATTCTCCGGTAAAAAGAGGGATATGGTGATCGATGACCATCGCAGAGTCAGCCAGATCATGGAATGACGAACCGAAGTCGCAGAGGAGCACCGGGCGATCCGGGGGGACCTGATCCGCGGTTATTGCCGGGAGGACCCTCAGATGAAACGGAATATGGCACCGGGATAACGCCGTACAGAGGATAGCCGCAGCTGCGATACCATCGGCATCATGGTGGGCACAAACCTCCACGAAGTCGAGGGATTGCAGATGTTCTGCAAGCATATCTGCTGACGGCGATAGTGGCATGGATTATCTTGAGAGGAGAATCTCTGCGGTCTCCGGTTTGTAGACCCACTCCTGTGGGAGTTTGCCTGCCTTCCGATAATATTTGACGAGACGCCGGACCTTCGATTCGGTCAGCTGAAGCTGCCGCTTGTTATGAACATCCTTCTTATTCTCTGCAAGGTGCTTGCGGAGCCCAAGAGCCTTCTGCATCAGGTTTCTGAGATCCTCAGGGATGTCAGAGGTCATGTTGTGTTCTGCAAGGATTGCACCAACACGCTTCCCTGTTGCAAGTTTTACATCAGGAACCCCGTATTTATCACGGAGAACCGTCCCGATGACGGCTGTTGAGAGACCGTCCTTTCTCATATCGACGACCAGCTTCTCGATCTCAGCGAGATCGGTGTTGAACCATTCCGGAACATCCTTCCTGTGAGGACGGACGGAGCCGGATGATCCCTTCCGTCGTGCATACATTCGTGCCATATGGTACCTCGAAATTCTGTAGCTGCCTGCTGGTTATAGCAGAGGTGTCCGGTCATACCGTTCACCGTAAGTCACGAAAAGAGCCGTATCTGACTCGCCGCAATCCCAAGCCCACGTACAGGGCAGTGCTACTTGAGCACGTCGGACTTACCTCAGCCAGCACATGATGTGCGGATACTTTGTTGATCAGAAGAGGGAATAAGGGTATCGGAAGGTGGGGGAGAACCCACTACTCCGATGCGGTGTCTACCCCATATGATTTCCGCACGATATGCGAGGATGTGTGGTTGTTGAGATCAGAGATGTCACAGCTGTCCACAGGAACAGAATAATCATCCAGCCAGTATGCCGAGGGATCTCTCCGGAAGACGAGGACCTTCCCCATCTCGTCGGGGTCAGCCGCCTGATGATACTTCATCACGATAAATTCCCTGGTTACGGCAGTCACCTCAATCTTTCCTGTCGCATGGGACATCACAAACCGGGCACGCTTGGCAATCCCTGATGCTGTCGCACGTGCCTCCTCAAAGATACGGTAGCCTTCCTCAATCGGAACGGCATAGGTTCTGTTCCCACGTGTCGGCCTGCACTGGAAGATGTAATATGGAGAGACCCCGATGAAGGAGAGGGTCCGGAAGAGTTCCCCAAGCACCTCCGCAGAATCATTGATGCCCCTGAGTACCGGTGTCTGGTTTAAGATCATCACACCATGATCAAGGAGGGCAGTGACCGCCTCCATCGCCTCCGGAGTTATCTCCCGTGGATGCGTGAACTGGCTCATCAGATAGATCCGCTTCTCGGGAAGGCTATATTCGGCCAGGAGATCGAGGAGCTCCTGATCCCCTGAGATCCTCATCGGGAAGTACGCGGGCATCTTACTCCCGATGCGGATGATCTTCACATGATCAATCGATCTGATCTCTTCGATGATCTTTCTGAGCTCCCTGGTGGGAAGCATCAGGGGATCTCCGCCGGTGAGAAGGACATTGGTTATTTCAGGATGGTTGCGTATATACTCAATCCCCAGAGAGATATCAGGGACAACCTCATCGGCACTATCAACAAAGAGCCGCTTCCTGAAACAGTACCGGCAGAGCCCTGCGCACCGATCGGAGACGAGTAAAAGACCGGTTCGTGCGTATTTATGCTGGAGGCCGGGAGCCTTTGTATAGGAGGATTCCGAGGACGGATCGAGATCCCCGTCTTTTTCCAGTTCAGCAATATCCGGAACAACAATCCTGCGGATCGGATCATATGGATCGGACCAGTCGATCAGGTTCAGATAGTAGTCGGTCGCTCTGAATGAGAACCATCTCTCAGTTTCAGCGATCTCCTCCCGCTCTTCTGGCGAGAGACCTTTAATTTGGGATACGGATGTCAGATAGTGTGTCTTCACAGGATCACCTCCGGAACAGGTAGCATCATGCACCAGTTTTGGTGCAGAGAGGAAACGCCCGAATCAGAAATATACAACAAAGAGTATACAAGCAGATACGGGTCTTACAACGTTGAAAATTCTGTCTGTTACTAGAACCTACAGATATATAAAATATATGGGAACCCTGAAAAATATGACTATATAATGCCTTAAATGGAAAAATAGCGCTATTAATAAGTTATTTGCGCTTCTCTTTCTTCCCTTTTGACTTTGACATCGAGATGAGATCGACGACGTAACTCCCGTCTTTGCCGACACCGATCACCCGTTCATCGGTTGAGGCAAGCTTTTCGATATTGAGTTCATACGTGCCGGGTCCGACAATCCTGACGCTCTCGACCCGCTCATATGAATCGACATGTTTCTTCTCAGGAGTCTTAACCTCAAGAACCTCCTCTTTCGTCTCACTGGCAATCTCCTCGATCGTCTTCTCATTCAGGACATCCTGATGCCTCACCCTCTCACTGACGTACAGAAACTTCTTCCCGTCACAGCTTGGACACCCCCTGAGAATTTCGGTTGAGCCATCCCGAAATTCCCGCCCACACTGGGTACATTTGTGAGGCATCGGATCTTCACCTCCCTGACGAGAGGGAGGCCCAGGCAACCAGGCGATCCCTCTCTATCTTCAACATCTTCAGCTGCCCGGCGGGACCAATGACCGTCATCCTCCCCTCAGGTCCTTTTCCATGGAAGAGACGGGCAAAGAAGCCCCCTTTTGCGGCGTCCTTTCCGGGATAGGTCTCCATCTCGATCCCGGAAAAGCCACCCGGCTCAATCTCCCGCATCGTCACCTCAACGAGCATACTCTGCTCATCAGGGCTCAGTCCACGCTCAAGCACGACGATGTTTCCAAGCATTACAGAGTCAAGGATCGTCCTGATCTTTTCAAGCGTTGTGAGGCTTGAGAGGCGATCCGCTGAGATGAGTTCTATCTGTACTCCCTGTATCATCACGTATCACCCAAAGTGCTCTGTCATTATATCATAGAGCTCTGACATATTCGTGCCTTCAAGTCCGGAGACCATAATAACCGGATGCTGTGGGAATGCGCTCTTAATCCGGGAGGGGGCAGCATCGGGCAGATCGGTTTTATTCGCCACAATGACGACGGGAAGATCCCGGCTCTCGATGATCCCGACCATCATGATATTCACCTGCATAAATGGATCCAGCGTGCTGTCCATCACATAGATGACGCCGTTGATATCCTCCCGAAGCCAGTGCATCGCCTCAGCAACACCTTCGGTTGCTTCACGTGCACGTGAGATCGCCTCGTTCTGTTCAAGGCCGTACTCCAGAAACTCATGATAGTCAATCTTTGTCGTTACACCCGGAGTATCAACGATATCGAGCGTTAGTGTGTTTCCATTTGCTCCGGTGATCACAACATCCTCACGCCGCCGTGCCCTCCGTGTCTCGTGCGGAATCTCAGAGACAGGACCTATGGCGTCACCTGAGCAGTCTCTCACAATCCGGTTTGCCAGCGTTGTCTTCCCCGCATTCGGCGGACCATAAATCCCTATACGGGATCGTTTCCTCCGAAACAGCTGATGAAGAAATCTGCTCAACCTCTTTTTAGCCCGACTAAACATACCCATCTGTCTACCCCTTCATGAAAAGTTATTACAACTATGATAGTTACTGTACTCTCTTTCCGAATCCTAATAATACTACCCTCCCCATCATTGCCCGTATTGGCGTTCAATTCCTTCCCTGAACGAGTTGGACAGGTCTCCTTTCCTGTTACGAATCCTTTTAATAGGGGTATTGCATAGTAGAAGATGTCATCAGCGGAAAAGAGAAAGGAGGTGAAGAGAGATGAAACAAAGTGACAACATGGATTTCGAGACACGCATTCCGGTTCGCGAAGTGATGAAGCTTCATCCAACCACCATTGATGGAAATGCAACCACTGCCGAGGCAGCACAGGTGATGTGCCGCGATGAGGTGGGAAGCTGCATCGTTCTGCACCATAATCTTCCAATCGGTATTGTAACCGAGGAGGACTTCAACTGCAAGATCATGGCACTCGACAAAAAGCCTGGCGAGGTATTTGTCAGGGATGTCATGAGCACCCCCCTCATCACCATCGGTGCTGATGCATCCATTGCTGATGCTGCACGGATGATGGCAAACAAACGGGTTCGCAGACTCCCGGTCGTCAATGGTGACCAGAAGGTCATCGGGATCATCACGGTGCGGGACATTCTCAGCATTGCGACAGAGATGAACGAGATTATGAGCGACCTGATCGAGATTAACCGGGTGCAGGCCTACAATGACGGCATCTGTGATCGGTGCGGAAGCATGTCTGATGAACTCAGGAACTTCGACAGCCAGAATCTCTGCCCGATATGCCGTGAAGAGGAGTCAATCTTATGAAAGTTGCACGAGACCTGATGGTAGAGGTGACATCTCTGAAGAGGGATGAGTATGTCACCAGAGCACGGCAGATTCTTCGTGATGATGTCTACCGCGAGATCTACATCACCGATGATCAGGGACACCTGAGAGGAATGATCGATATCACCGATGTCCTCAGGGTGACTGACACACGATCCAATGTCACTATTGCGGGCTTCATCCGTGATGTATCGGGCATCTCCCCTGATACACCACTTGAGGAGGCCGCTTCAGCAATTCTGAAGGCGGGAACCGACAGCATACCGGTATCAGCCGGGAACGGGAAGTTCATCGGATCCATCCTTCTCCGCGATCTCTTTCCGATACTGGTCTCACGCCATGAGATCACCGGGCTGGTCAGGGATGCCATGACGGAGGATGTCGTCTGCTGCAATACGGGAGACAGCATTCAGAAGGTCTATTCCCTTATCACAGATACCGGATATGCATCCCTCCCCATTGTCAGGGGAAAGGAGCTCCTCGGAGTGATTTCACGCCGGGATCTTGTTGAGAACGGCGGTATCAGGCGATCCCTTGGAAACAGCACCAGGACCCAGGTAAACAAGGTGATGACCACACCTGTCATTACGGCGACACCGGATATGCAGGTGTCAGAAGCGTCCCACCTCCTTGTATCTCACGATATCAGCCGGATGCCGGTTGTTTCTGAGGGTACTGTCGTTGGCATCCTGGATCGCCATGATGTCCTGAGAACCATTGTCAAAAAGGCGTAAGGAATCACCATGCACGATAATAATTCAGGCCATAATAAAAGTGAACGGTATCTTATGAGAGCCGGCAAACAGGATCGGGGACCGGTTGAGTTTAAATCACGCCCGGCCGGTCGTCAGGGAGGTGTGATGAGCATTGCTGTTGGAAATGTTATCTGCGTCCCCCCGACAATGACCATCTGCGACGGCGTCGAGACGATGACGCGTGAAGGATTCCGGAGGCTCCCGATAGCGGATGCCGGAAGTCGGAAGCTGCGTGGCATTATCACCGTCTCCGACATCGTTGACTTTATGGGAGGTGGAGACCGGCACAACCTGGTCAAAAACAAACATCAGGGCAATTTCCTCTCTGCCATCAATGAGAGTCTCAGATCCATCATGACCGAGAATGTGATGACACTGCAGACGAGCGATGACATTGATGACGCAGTCGATATCATCGTCGGGAAGAGGCATGGAGGTGTACCGATCATTGACGGAGATGAGCACGTTGTTGGTATCGTCACCGAATATGATCTCCTCAAGTCTCTCTCCATCGAGCAGAGCCAGCTGACGGTCGAGGATGTTATGTCCTATTCACCACGGGTAACCTATCCCGACTGTTCAATCGCCGAAGTTGCACGACAGATGAATAAATATCATTTCAGGAGATTGCCGGTCGTCTCAGATGACGTCCTCTTTGGAATCATCACAGCAACCGACATCATGACGTATGTCGGCTCCGGTGAAGTATTCCGGTCGATGCAGACAGGCGATGTGGCAGAAGTGACCGCACGGCCGATCCGCTCGATCATCTCCGGCAACCTCCAGACGACCACCCCGGATAAGGATATTCATGAGATAGCACGCGAGATGATTCAGAAGCAGATTGGTGCGTTTCCCGTTACAGAAGATGCGCGCCTTATCGGAATGATAACAGAATATGATCTTGTTAAAGCACTCGCACTGAGGTGAGAGCCATGATTGTCAGAGAGATGATGTCATCCCCGGTCTATGTCGTGAGCAGAACAGACACCATTGCATACGCACGCAACCTGTTACTGAAGCACCATATCTCACGGCTTCTGGTAATGGATGGAGATAATCTCACAGGTATCATCACCAAGAAGGATATTGCCCACGGCTTCCGGCACAGTGATCCCCGGTGGAGACGGCGGCCTATCGACAGTATTCCGGTTGAGGTGATGATGACAAACGATCCGATGACGATCGCACCGGATCTCGAACTGAAGGAAGCCGCCCGGATCATGCTTCTGCATGATATCAGCAGTCTCCCGGTTACCGATGGCGATACCGTCGCCGGGATCATCACAAAGACGGATATCATGGCGGCACCCGATGTCGAGAAGATCAAGGCGACAGTTGCTGATATCATGGAGGATGTGGTGACTATCTCCCGGTACCACTCACTCAGCCATGTCATTGATGTGATACGGGAACGAAACGACAAGCTCCTCGTCATCAATAATGACGGCACGCTTGCAGGTGTTATCACCGAGTCAAATATTGCATTCTACGGGTATATCTTTGAAAACGGAGTTCCTGAAAAGGAGATCATGCATCTGCGCCGTGAAGAGAGCGGGGGGAGAAAGAGCCTGCGGCATGTCAGGAGTGTTTCAGCAATCGCCGAAGACGTCATGTCACGGCCCGTGATCACCATCAGCCCGTCCGAGTCTGTTGCAAGCGCGATCGCACTGATGCGCAAGCACAATATCAACAGTATCATCGCTGTTGAGGGTACCGACATCAAAGGAATATTAAAACGAGACGACATACTGAAAGAGGTAGCACAATGACAACACAGATCACCATCAAAGACGTCATGTCAAAGCCCGTCAGTATCGCAAAATCCTCACTCATCACCGAGGCACTCGAACGCATGCTCGATGAGGGGGTCGATCCGATCATCGTCACTCACCACAATCAGGTCGTAGGGACTGCATCCCGGCGCACAATTGCCGAAAAGATCGGGAGCAAAAGGAGTGGCCCCATTCCCCCGACGCAGATTCATGTAGCGAACGTCACCAAAGAAGACTACACCTTCGCCTACCAGGATCAGGATATTGACATCCTCATCCCCCTCCTCCAGAGCTATAAGATCGTCGTCGTGCTGGATGCAGAGCACAAGCTCATCGGCATGGTGACAATGGGCGATCTCCTTAAAGTGATGAAACCCGACTGCCCGCTTGAAGAGGTCATCGAGCTTGCACCGAAGATCTCACCCGAGGACCGGATCGTTCACCTCCACAGGAGGATGGTCGATGATTCAGCAACACGGTTCATCGTTGCTGACAATAGCAGGGTCCTTGGTATCGTCACCGAGACCGATCTCGCACAGTCCATAATGAAGCTCAAAGAGCTGGTGGAGGTAAAACACCATGATAACCGGATCCGCAATCTGATCGCCCAGGATATCATGAGCACCCCCGTCACCTCCGTCGAGAAGAGTAAAACCGTCGATGATGTCATCGCATTGATGGAAGAGAAGAATATCAGTACCGTCCTTGTAACTAACGATACAAAGCCGGTCGGTCTTGTCACTCGCAGATCGCTTATCAACGCGCTCTGACCCCCTTTTTTTCGCATAGCGGGTACCGCCCGCAACATCTGCTTTAATACCGACGATGAGAAACATACTTGCTATGGATCTGACCCCGACAAGCCCGGTGAAACCGACGGAACATATCGCAGAACTCCTTGAGTCCATGAGCCGAACCGGTTTTCAGGGGCGAAAACTAGGAGAAGCATACATTATATGGAAAGAGATGATTCAGGAGCCGGATTGCACCATTCTTCTTGGCCTCTCCGGTGCGATGGTCCCCGCCGGTATGCAGGAATGCTTAATCAGTCTCGCAGAACGGCACTACATGGATGCCATCGTCTCAACCGGGGCGAACATCTTTCACGACATCTGTGAGCACCTCGGCGTCCGGCACTACCGGGGCCACCACCATGCCGATGATGTGGCCCTCTTTGAGAAGGGGATCGACCGGATCTATGATGTCTTCGCCTATGAAGAACAGTTCCGGAGTGTTGATCAGCGGGTTGCCGACTTTATCGCCAGTATCGCACCCTTCCGGGGATCAAGCCGTGAACTGATCCGGAGGCTTGGAGAATGGCTCATCGAGGTCCGACCGGAAGGCCGGTCGCTCACCGCCACCTGTGCTGCCGAAGGGATCCCAATCTTCGTCCCTGCGCTTGCCGACTCGTCAATCGGGATCAGCCTTGTCATGGCGCGACGTGAGGGGACCGATGTCCAGGTCGATCAGATCAGCGATGCCGACGAGATCACCGCTATCGTTGAGCGATCGGCAAAGACAGGGGTCATCTATATCGGAGGTGGAGTGCCGAAGAACTTTATCCAGCAGACCCAGGTGATCGCATCCATCCACGATAGTGACCTTGAGGGGCATGCCTATGCCATCCAGTTCACCACCGATGCCCCCCACTGGGGAGGTCTCTCGGGATGCACCTTCGAAGAAGCGATCAGCTGGGGCAAGGAGACGGTTACCTGCCCGCGGGTCCAGTGCTTCTGCGATGCAACAATCGCCATCCCCCTGATGACCTCTGCCCTCGTATCCTCAGGGATCAGGCGGCCGGATCGTGGCTGACAGCCACAACCATTAATACTCTTTTCCACCAATCTATTAGAGCACTCAATTCATGGAGCAGTGATTCATTTGCACTGCGAGTGTCGAAAGATGCGACATATCTCTGTTGAGGTAGCCAAGCCTGGTATGGCGCAGGTTTGCTAAACCTGTGTCCCCCTGGGACTCGAGGGTTCAAATCCCTCCCTCAGCGCTCCAAGGAGAAGATTAGAGGAAAATCCATGGAAGAAGAACTGAATTACTTCGTACGCGTCAGTAACACAGATCTCGACGGCACACAGTCGGTCCGGATCTCGCTGACGGGCATCAAAGGCGTGGGGCTCCACACCGCGCTCATCCTTGCACGGAAGGCAGACGTCAACACCCATGCAGTCATGGGAAAACTCTCAGATGAAGAGGTTGACCGTATCCGCTCCGTTGTGGATGAGTACGTCAATACAGCTCCCACCTGGATGATGAACCGCCCAAAAGATCTCTATACAGGGAAAGCCCGCCACATCACCGGTGTTGATGTCGCTCTTACACGTGAAGAGGACTTAAACATCATGAAGAAGATGCGGTGCTACCGTGGTATCAGACATGAGACAGGACAGAAAGTACGTGGCCAGCGGACAAAGTCCACAGGCAGAACCGGAACAACTGTCGGTGTCTCGAAGAAGAAGAAGTGAGCGGTGATTTGAATGGGATACCCAGGAAAGAACCACAAGCAGTACCAGTCACCGAAGCGCCGTTTCGAGAAGGCCCGGATCGACGACGAACGTAAGATTGCCATTGACTTTGGTCTCCGAAACAAGAAGGAGATCTGGAAGGCAACCCATATCCTCCGCCGCCACCGCCAGGGTGCACGGAACATCCTTGCGATGACCTCCGGTGGTATAGACCAGGAGCGTATCGAGGGACGGCAGGAAGAGCTTCTTCAGCACCTGCAGCGGTATGCCATCGTCGGTGCAGGGGCAACGATTGATGACGTCCTTTCGCTGACGATTAATCATATCCTTGAACGCCGTCTCCAGACGATCGTCTACAGAAAGGGTCTTGCGCGCTCACCAAAGCAGGCACGCCAGCTCATCGGCCATGGCCATATCGCCATCGCCGGCAGGCGTGTCACCGTCCCGGGCTACATGGTCACCCGGGCTGATGAAGAGCAGATCAGCTACTACAAGACGTCGCCACTCTCAAGCGAGAGTAACCCCGAACGCGGCCGAATCAATAATGTAAGGGCATAACCATGGCAGCTGAGAAGGATAAGTGGGGTATCGCCCACATATTTGCATCATTCAACAACACCATCATCACCGTCACGGATCTCTCGGGAGCTGAGACTATCTGTAAGAGCAGTGGTGGAATGGTCGTTAAACAGGCACGGAACGAGAGCTCGCCCTATGCCGCAATGCAGATGGCAACAAACATTGCCCATGCAGCTCGTGACAAGGGATTCGTTGGTCTGCATGTGAAGGTTCGTGCACCAGGCCGCGGAAAGCAGAGGAGCCCGGGTCCCGGCGCTCAGGCGGCCATCCGGGCTCTTGCCCGTGCAGGTGTCCGCATCGGCAGAATCGAAGATGTCACCCCGGTCTCACATGACAGTATCCGGACCAAGGGTGGCAGGCGGGGAAGGAGAGTCTGATGGAGATCGTATTCGGCAGGCTTGACGAGAGCGTTGCACAGTTCACCCTCAGCTCGACATCTGTGGCATTTGCAAACAGCCTCAGACGGTCGATGATGGGTGAGGTTCCGACACTCGCCATCGAAGATATCAGGATCTATGATAACACAAGCGTCCTCTTTGACGAGATGCTCGCCCACCGTATCGGTATGATCCCGCTGAAGACAGACCTGTCCAGATTTGTGAGGAAGGAAGACTGCACCTGTGAGGGTGTCGGCTGCCCCCACTGCCAGGTCACATTCACCATCACCGTTGAAGGTCCAAAGACCGTCATGTCAGGTGATATGATATCAGATGACCCGATGACCGGGCCTGTCGAAGCGAACGTCCCCATAGTGAAGCTCTGGGGAGATCAGAAACTCGTCCTTGAAGCAGTGGCAGTTCTGAATATCGGAACCGAACACGCAAAGTGGCAGCCGACAATCGCATGCGGATACAAAGAGTACCCCGTGATAGACGTCACCGATCGGTGTGACGGATGCGGAATGTGTGTCGATGAGTGCCCCCGGAATGTCCTTGAGGTAAAGGGTCAGACGGTGCGTGTCGTTGACGGAAAACTCGAGGCCTGTTCACTCTGCCGGCTCTGTGAGAAGGCATGCATAGGAACAGGTATCGGGGAAGAATCAGCCATCATAATAGATACAGATGAGACAAAGTTCCTCTTTGTCGTCGAAGGTGACGGATCCCTATCCGCCCGGCAGATCGTCGAAGAGGGACTGCGATATATCAGAACCAGGTCAGACAGCCTGGTAGAAGCGTTACAGGAAATATCCACGGAGGGACTGTAGATGAAGAGATCGGGCAAAACAAACCCGCGCCTCGTCAATCTTATCAGGATGCTCAAATCCGCATCCCATGAGAACGAGGCGAATATCTGGCGTGAGATTGCACGGAGGCTCGACACGTCCAGCAGTAACTATGCCGAAGTCAATATCGGCAAGATCAACCGCTATGCGCAGGCAGGCGAGATCATTCTCGTCCCCGGGAAGGTTCTCGGAAGCGGTATACTCGATCAGTCCGTCAAGGTAGCGGCACTTCACTTCTCCGAGTCAGCACGTGAGAAGATTGTGCAGGCTGAGGGAGATTGTATGACGATCGAAGAGCTCGTCTCGGCACATCCTGCCGGCAGCCGGGTCAGGATACTGAGGTGAACGGGGATGACAACAATCATCAATGCAGATAATCTCCTCCTCGGAAGACTTGCAAGCATCGTTGCAAAGCGGGTCATCAATGGTGAAGAGATCGCCATCGTCAATGTGGAGAAGGCGATCATCTCAGGGAGCAGGGCACATGTCCTTGGCAAGTACCATGAGAAGAGAAACCGTGGATCTGTCGAGGGAGGTCCGTTCTACCCCCGCCGTCCTGATGACATCATGAAGCGGACCATCCGTGGAATGATCCCGTACAAGACAGGCCATGGCGCCGAGGCGCTCCGCCGTGTCAAGGCATATGTCGGTGTTCCGGATGAGTTTGCAGGACAGGAGATGGAGAGCATCGACGAAGCTCACCGTAACAGGCTGAACAAGCCCATGTACGTGACGCTCGGCACAGTCAGCCAGAACCTTGGTGCAAAGTTCTAGGAGGGATCGGGATATGGGAAAAATCATCAATACAAGCGGAAAGAGAAAGACAGCCGTCGCCCGCGCAACCCTCAGGGAGGGGAAGGGCAGGATCAGAATCAACTCGGTACCTCTTGAGATCTATGGATCTGAGCTTATCCGGATGAAGATCACTGAGGCACTCGTCCTTGCACCTGGCGTCAATGACTCGATTGATATCGAGATCAATGTCAGTGGAGGCGGTATCAACGGCCAGGCAGAAGCGGTCAGGACAGCACTTGGACGGGGTCTTCTGAGCTGGACGAATGATCCTGCCATCAAAGAGGTGTATCTTGGATACGACAGGACGCTCCTCGTCAATGACTCACGCCAGAAAGAGGCGAAGAAGCCGCATGGCCGTGGTGCACGGAAGAGATTCCAGAAGTCGTACCGTTAAATACAGGCAGGATAATAAGGAATCGAGGACAATGATACCTGTACGATGTTTCACCTGTGGAAAAGTGGTTTCCACGGCATGGGATGAGTTCAAGGAGCGGAAAGCGGCAGGTGAGGATCCAAAAGAGATCCTCAACACCCTCGGTTTAGAGCGGTACTGTTGCAGAAGAATGCTCCTCTCGCATAAGGAGATTATTGATGAACAGTATCCCTATCAGTGAGGGGTCGTGGGGTAGCCTGGACTATCCTATTGCGTTCGGGACGCAGTGACCTGAGTTCGAATCTCAGCGACCCCATTTCTGTTCAAAATTTTACGGAATGATTACTATGATATCCTACACTCGATACGAACGAGCCAGGATCATCGGAGCCAGAGCATTGCAGATATCGATGGGTGCCCCGGTACTGATCAAAACCGGTCGGATTGATCCACTTGAGATCGCACTTGAGGAATTTGATAAGGGTCTTGTACCCATCACCGTCAAGCGCCATTTCGGGGATCAGGAAGTTGTGGTTGCATGACATCGATAGAAGCAGTGACGCTCAGGACCATCCTCGATAGCCGTGGGAATCCGACCATCGAGGCCGATGTGATTGTCAACGGCGGGTACGGGCGTGCTGCAGCCCCGAGCGGGGCCAGCACCGGGAGGCATGAGGCGGTCGTCAGACCTCCGCAGGAGGCGATACCGTATGCATACAATACGGTCATCCCCCAGCTGATCGGTCTTGACTCCCGTGACCAGGTGACCTTTGATCGAATTCTTCATGAAATCGATGGAACAGCCACCTTTGAGGGTATCGGCGCCAATATCGCTGTTGCTCTCTCACTTGCCAACGCAAAGGCAGCAGCATCGGCGACCGGTATCGAACTCTATACCCACCTTGGGGGAGTCTATGCCGATGAAGCCCCGTTGCCGCTTGGTAATGCCATCGGCGGGGGTGCACACGCACCCGGAGCGACCGAGATCCAGGAGTTTCTTATCGTCCCAACCGGTGCCTCCTCAACAGAAGAGGCGGTCTTTACCAACGCACTCGTCCATAAGGAGGTTAAAAAGCTCCTGAGCGGACGGGGGATCACCTGCGGTAAGGGAGACGAGGGGGGCTGGGCTCCACAGATCAGCGATACAGATGCGCTTGAGATCATCGGAGAGGCGATCGATACCATCACCGATGAGACCGGTGTCACCGTCGGAATCGGCCTGGATGTCGCTGCAAGCGAGCTCTGGGATGGAGAACGGTATGCGTACCGTGACATCAGCCGGGCAACCGAGGATCAGATTGCGTATATCGCCGATCTCGTCGATACCTATGGGCTCATCTATGTTGAGGATCCACTCCATGAGGAGGATTTTGAAGGGTTTGGAACCCTCACCAGCCAGATCCCTGACAACTGCCTCATCTGTGGCGATGATCTCTTCGTCACAAACCCTGAGCGTATCCAGAGAGGAGTGGAACTCTCCTCGGCGACTGCGGTGCTGATCAAACCCAACCAGATCGGAACCCTCACCGATACCTTCGAAGCCGTGAGCCTCTCACACAGAACAGGTATGGAGACGGTGATGAGCCACCGGTCCGGAGAGACGACAGATACAACCATTGCCCACCTGGCAACAGCATTTGGATGCATCTATCTCAAATGCGGTATTGTTGGTGGCGAACGGATAGCAAAATTAAATGAATTAATTCGTATTTCGGAGAATTTCGCATGAGCGAGACTGAACTTGATATCGAACTGAACGAACCCCTCATCCCTGTCGAGGAGTACCTTGCAGCAGGTGTTCACATCGGAACGCAGCAGAAGAGCAATGAGATGATGAATTTCATCTACCGCGTCCGCGGAGATGGTCTGTATATCATCGATATCAGAAAGACCGATGAGCGGATCAAGCAGGTTGCAAAGTTCCTCTCCGGTTTTGAAGCCCCAAAGATTCTTGCCGTCACATCACGTCAGTACGGCCAGTATCCGGCAAGGAAATTTTCAGAGACGATCGGAGCAATGGCAACCACCGGACGGTTCATCCCAGGGACCCTCACAAATCCTGCCCTGAACAAGACATCGCTCCAGAAGTACATCGAGCCTGATGTCGTCATCGTCACCGACCCGATCGGCGATGCCCAGGTCGTTCGCGAGGCAGTCTTAAACGGTATCCCCGTCATTGCCCTCTGCGACACGAACAACAGCACAAAGAACATCGATCTCGTCATCCCGACGAACAACAAGGGACGGAAGGCTCTCTCCATGATCTACTATCTCCTGACCAAGGAGATGCTCAGAATCCGTGGTATTACAACCTCACTCACCCCCGAAGACTTCGAGACCGATCTTTAAATAGTCAGAAGAACAACTGCCAGAAGAGGTGCGAACCTATGGAGATCCGACGGTGTACTATGGCAGGGATGTTTTATCCCGGGGAACCCGGGCACCTTGAGCAGGTGCTTGGGATGTTCTTCACGAAGCAGGGTGAGCAGCTTCATCCCCTTGGCATTATTGTTCCGCATGCAGGGTATCCGTACTCCGGTGCTGTCGCCGCCCGCGGATACAGTACCATCGATCCCGGATTCGCAGGGACATTCATCATCATCGGCCCAAGCCATCGGGGATACAGGACATGCGTATCCGCACTCCCCTGGGAGACCCCGCTTGGCATTCTGACCAATGATGAAGAGCTCTCTCTGGCACTTGAGCTCCCCGTTGATGAAGCGGCACATCAGGATGATGAAAACTCACTTGAGACACAGATGCCGCTTATCAAATACCGGTTCCCACGAGCCAGGATCACACCGATCCTGATGGGAGACCAGTCAGCGGAAGAGGCGGAACGCCTGTCAGGGCTGATCCTCCGTGCCATTCAGAAGACGAAGCGGGATGTGGTTATCGTTGCATCAAGCGACTTCTCCCATTATATACCAAAGAATACTGCCGAGAAGATTGATGCTGAAGCGATTAAACCGATCCTCTCCCTTGATACCGATGCATTTTACAAAACGATCAGGGAGCTTGGGGTATCGGCCTGTGGCGTCGGCCCTATCGCAGCCATGCTCCGTGCAACCGGGGATCTCGGTGCTGAGAAGGGGATTCTTCTCACCTATATGACAAGCGGCGATGTCACCGGGGATCCGGAAGTCGTCGGGTATGCGGCCATTGCGGTGGTGTAGGGTGGCAACATGGAGTGCTCCAGGGAAGGTCTTCCTCTTTGGTGAACATGCTGTCGTCTATGGCAAACCCGGTATTGCAATGGCGATCAAGCCGAGGGTGATGGTCACCGTCCGGAGAGCCAAGCGGCAGAAGAAACCAAACTCATCGTATATTGCCGAGTGTTTCCGGCAGATGGGGGTCTCGGGATCGGTCTATGTCAGGTCCCAGCTTCCAAGTTCATCAGGGCTCGGATCCTCGGCGGCAGTGACGGTTGCGACCCTCTTTGCAATAAATGATGAGTTTGAGATGGGCAAAAGTCCGGAAGAGCTATCATCTCTTGCTCATATTGTTGAGAAGAACGTTCAGAAGGGGCGGGCAAGCGCGACAGATACGTATGTCTCAACCGTCGGAGGGATGGTGCTCATCACCGGCAACACAAAGAGGCGGCTCCCCCCCCAGCCGATCCAGCTTGTCATCGGCAACAGCCTCACCCATCACAATACATCCGAGATGGTCGGGAAGGTGGCCGAGCTGAAGAGGACACGCCCCCAGATAGCCGATCCGATAATCGAAGCAATCGCCGCGGTCACCAAATGTTCGATGCACCACTTCAACAATCCGCGTGAACTCGGCAACCTGATGAATATGAATCATGCACTCCTGGATGCCCTCGGCGTCGGCCATCCCCAGATATCCCGTCTCGTCCTGGCTGCCCGGGCAGCCGGGGCGCTTGGAGCAAAGGTGACCGGGGCCGGAGGTGGCGGGTGTATGTTTGCACTCTGTTCCAAGAGTGCCAAAACCCGTGTCGCTGGTGCGATTGAGGCGTGCGATGCACGGGCAATCATCACCACCATTGACACCCAGGGTGTCCGGAAAGAGAAGGATGAGTAAGACGACCGTACTCAAGCTCGGGGGATCCGTGATCACCGAGAAGCAGAACCCGGGGGTGATACACACCACCCGGCTCCAGGCGATAGCGGAGACTATCGCTCTCCATCGGGATCTCCCCCTTATCATCGTCCATGGTGCGGGATCCTGCGGCCACCC
Organism: Methanocalculus alkaliphilus; assembly: GCF_024170505.1. Taxonomy (NCBI): domain Archaea; kingdom Methanobacteriati; phylum Methanobacteriota; class Methanomicrobia; order Methanomicrobiales; family Methanocalculaceae; genus Methanocalculus; species Methanocalculus alkaliphilus. The sequence continues at coordinate 38,246 of NZ_JALJYG010000008.1, read as the reverse complement.
TGAAGCCCACCAGTACCGAATTCAGGAGGGCGTCGGAGAGGAGAATGCCGCTGGTATCGGAGAGACACACCGTGCCGTTGCAGGTCTCAACGGCACCGTTGTCTCGATACTCCGGGATGCCGGTATCGATGCCGTCGGGGTCCACCCCCTCTGCGGCTCACTTGCAGAGGATGGACGGCTCATCTCTTTTGAGACCGGGCAGCTTGCAGTGATGGCAGATCTCGGTGTTGTACCGGTCCTCCATGGCGATGTCGTTATGGACAGGAGACGTGGAGCCTGCATCATCTCCGGTGATCAGCTCGTCCTCAGAATTGCAGAAGGGGTCCGGGCAGATCGCGTCGGCCTTGCCACCGATGTGGCCGGCGTCCTCTCCGGAGGAGAGGTGGTCCGGGAGCTGACACGATCAACCGTAGATACCATCGATCTCGGGGACTCGGAGAAGATGGATGTGACCGGAGGGATGCGGGGGAAGGTACAAGAACTTCTCGCCCTCGCCGATACGGGCATCACGTCATCGATATTTCATATTGGGCGACTCGGAGACTTTCTCGCCGGAGACGATCACGGCGGAACTGAGATCGTCATGGAGCAGCTATGACCCTTCCTGAACAGACGACATCACGCAAACTCGATCACCTCCGCATCTGCAGTGAGAAGGAGATTGAAGCAGGATGTTCGGGGTTTTCCGATGTACGGATCGTTCATTCCGCACTTCCTGAGGCAGATATGGATCATATCGATCTCTCCTGCCGTTTCCTGAACACAACCCTCTCATCCCCCCTCTTCATCGCCGCGATGACTGGTGGCCATCCCGGAACGACCGAGGTGAACCGCCGTCTCGGGCGTGCGGCCGAGCGATTCGGATGCGCCATCGGTGTCGGATCACAGCGGGCAGCACTTGAGCGGTCCGATCTCAGACACTCGTTCTCTGTGGTCAGGGAAGAGGCTCCGACTGCGTTCATTGTTGCAAATATCGGGGCGATACAGCTCCGCGACCATGGACCTGCCTGGGCTGAGGAGGCCGTCTCGATGATCGAGGCGGATGCAATAGCAATCCATTTAAATCCACTCCAGGAAGCGATTCAGCCCGAAGGTGATCATGATGCAACCGGATGCCTCAAGGCGATAGAAGAGCTCTGCTCGCTCGTTCCATTCCCGGTGATCGCAAAAGAGACGGGATCGGGCATCTCACGGGAGACCGCATATAACCTCTGGAACGCCGGGGTTCAGGCGATAGATATCGGAGGATACGGTGGCACATCATGGGCCCGTGTCGAAGGGGTCCGGGCCGACGAAGCTGGCGACCCCGTACAGAGACGCCTCGGTGACGACTTCCTGAGCTGGGGGATCCCGACAGTGGTGAGCCTGATGGAGGTCAGAGAGACCGGAGGGCCGGTTATTGCAACAGGAGGCCTTCGTAACGGCCTCGATATTGCAAAGGCCCTCGCACTCGGTGCTGATATGGCAGGGATGGCACTTCCACTCCTTGCACCAGCGATGGAGAGCGATGCAGCTCTCAATGCAGCAATCGAAGAGATACACAGAGAATTAACAGTAGCGATGTTCCTCTCGGGAGCCGCGACGATACGCGATATGCGAAGAGTCAGGACGTATATAACCGGAGATACGCGCGATATGATACAGGAAACAGGATGTGAAAAACACTATGGAGATAGAAGTAATAGCCGTCGGCGGATATGAAGAAGTCGGTCGGAATATGACCGCTGTCCGCTGCGGTAAAGATATCGTCATCTTTGACATGGGTCTGCGCCTCGATCGGATCATGATCCATGAGGATGCCGAGGTCGAGAATATGCATTCCCTCGATCTCATCCAGATGAAGGCCATCCCTGATGATACCGTCATGAACGGGATCGAGGGGACCGTCAAGGCAATCGTCTGTACCCACGGGCATCTCGACCATATCGGAGCACTCCCAAAACTCGCCCACCGATATAATGCCCCCATCATCTCGACACCATATACAACCGAGCTGATCAGGCAGCAGATTGCAGGCGAACAGAAGTTCGGAGTGAATAACAAACTCTTTGCCCTGAAGGCCGGTGGGAAGTACACCATCTCGCAGCATCTCACGCTTGAGTTTGTCAGAACCCAGCACTCGATCATCGATACCGTCATGGCGGTTCTCCACACACCCCATGGTGCGGTCATCTATGCAAATGACTTCAAGTTTGACCGGACCCCGGTGATCGGGGAGCCCCCGGACTTTAACCGCCTCACACAGATCGGGAAGGAGGGGGTCCTCTGCCTCATCACAGAGTGTGTTAATGTCGAGTCGAAGGGGAGAGCACCGAGCGAGCGGATCGCACGGGATCTCGTCCGTGATGTCATCACCAGTTTTGAGGATGACAAAAACGCCATCCTTGTGACGACCTTTTCATCCCATGTCGCCCGCCTGAAGACATTGACCGAAGCGGCCCATGAGATCGGGAGAAAGCCGGTTCTCCTCGGCCGCTCGATGGAACGGTACTCGACGACGGCAGAGCAGATGAAACTTGTCGCATTCCCCAGATCCACCTCGGTCTTTGGGAACCGGAGGACCGTGGATCGGATCTTCCGGCGGATGATGAAGGAGGGGAAGGAGAAGTTCATGCCGATCATCACCGGCCACCAGGGCGAGCCGGGATCGGTCCTGACCAGGATCGCCCAGGGTGATACACCCTATCAGATCGAGAAGGGGGACAAAGTCCTCTTCTCCGCAAAGGTGATCCCAAACCCGATGAACTTCGGGCAGCGGTATCTCACCGAGACGAGGCTTGCGATGAAGGGGGCACGCATCTTTGATGACCTGCATGTCACCGGCCACGCCTACCGGGAGGATCACTATGACTTTATCCATATGCTCAACCCCCAGCATATCATCCCATCACACGGGGGTCTGGATATGTCCGGGGCATATGCCGCGTTTACAGCTGAACTTGGATACACACTCCACAAAGATGTGCACCTGATGAATAATGGTCAGAGGCTTCTGCTTCAGAAGTGAGAGGTACGAAATATGGATCTGAATGAATACCTGAAATCAGTTGAGAATCTCGTTGATAAGACGCTTTTTCGCTCCCTCGGAGACCCTCCGGGAGATCTGAACAAGGCAAGCGCCCACCTCCTCCTCGCCGGGGGAAAGCGTCTCCGGCCGGCAATGGTGATGCTTGCAGCCGAAGCGATCGAGAAGAAGTCGTCCGATCGGATCTTTCCGGCAGCACTGGCACTTGAGCTGACCCATACCTTCACCCTCGTCCATGATGATATCATGGACAAGGATTCGCTCCGGAGGGGGGTTCCGACCGTCCATACCATCTGGGATGAGGCGACCGCCATCCTCGCCGGTGATGTCCTGTATGCACGGGCATTCGACCTGATCTGCAAGGCGGAGGCTGATCCCAAGGCACAGGTACGTGCCGTCTCGATGCTTGCCAATGCCTGTGCGGAGATCTGCCAGGGGCAGGCGGATGATATGTCCTTTGAGAAGAGGGATGATGTCTCCCGTGGCGAGTACCTTGAGATGGTACGCATGAAGACCGGGGCATTATACGCAGCTGCCGCCGGTATCGGTGCGATCCTTGCAGGAGCGAGTCCACCACAGGCAGAGGCGCTCTATAACCTCGGCATGACGACAGGTATCGGGTTTCAGATACAGGACGATCTCATCGATCTCCTCTCACCACGGGACGGAAGCGGGAAAGACCGGGCATCCGATCTCAGGGCAGGGAAGCAGACCCTGATCGCCATCGTCGCACGGGAGAAGGGAATCGATCTCAAACCATACCGCAAGGATCTCACCGATGACGAGATCGATGTAATCATCACCAGGCTGCAGGATGCAGGCGTCATCGATGATGTCAAACAGATCGCACGTGATCTCGTAACGAATGCCAAGAAAGGCCTCTCCGTCATCCCCGACTCCGAAGAGAAGCGACTGATCAATAAGATGGTCGATTTCTTCGTGACGCGGGGGTTCTGAGATGGGTGATGAGATCCGGACGATCCTTGAGCAGTATGCACTCCAGAATGCAGTAAAACATCAGAATGTCCCCCGTGCCGGGGCGGTGATCGGTGCTGTCCTTGGAAAGCATGCGGAGCTCCGGAGCAGGGCGAAGGAGTTAAACGCCATCATCGGCTCTGTCCTTGCCGGGGTCGAAGCCCTCACCCATGAGGAGCGTGAGGCGAGGCTTGCAGCGATTGCACCGGATCTCATCGCCTCGATGCATGAGAAGAAGGAGAAGTCAGCGGATCTCCCTCCGCTCCCCGATGCAGACGGCGGGGTTGTGATGCGGTTTGCTCCAAACCCATCCGGTCCCCTGCATCTTGGCCATGCCCGTGCATCCATCTTAAATGACTATTATGTCCGGCGATACGGTGGATCCTACATCTACCGGATCGAGGATACCGATCCGAAGAGGGTCGTCCCGGAGGCATATGAGATGGTCCGCGAGGATCTCGAATGGCTCGGGATTGCGATCTCGGATATTGTGTACCAGAGCGACCGGCTCGATATCTATTATGAGTATGCACGCCGGATCATCGGGATCGGCGGTGCATATGTCTGTACCTGTGAGGCAGAGAGGTTCCGTGAGCTGAAGCTTGCAAAGAAGGCATGTCCATGCCGGGATCTCACTGTTGAAGAGAATCTTCTCCGCTGGGAGCAGATGCTCGACGGGACCTTCCTCGAAGGGGAGGCGACCGTCCGGATCAGGACCGAGATCGATCACCCGGACCCGGCAATCCGGGACTTCTCGGCGATGCGGATCGTCAGTTCAACACTCCACCCCCGTGTGGATGCGACCGTCTATCCGCTGATGAACTTCTCGGTTGCAATTGATGATCACCTCCTCGGGATGACCCATGTGATCAGGGGAAAAGATCATATCGCCAATACCCGGAGGCAGAAGTACATCTTCGATTACTTCGGGTGGAAGCCCCCCCACTATCTCCATTACGGGAGGATGTCCATCGAGGGGCTCGTCCTCTCGACCTCCTCCATGCACCAGGGGATCGCAGACGGAACTTTCACCGGATGGGATGATATCAGGCTTGGAACACTCCGGGCGATGGCCCGCCGGGGTATCCGGCCTGAGGCGGTCCGGGCGGCGGTCATCGATATCGGCTGTGGCGGGACCGACATCTCGTTTTCATGGGATAATCTCTTTGCAAAGAACCGGGAGCTGATCGATAAAGGATCGGACCGGTACTTCTTCGTCCAGGATCCGGTGCATCTCACCGTGAAAGACGGGCCGGAGCAGACGGCCCATGCACCCCTCTATCCGGGTGATGAGGAGCGTGGCTACCGGACGATCACCTTCAGGGGAGAGGTGCTCATCCCCGGAAAGGAGATGGAAGGAAACGAACTGATCCGGCTGAAGGATCTCTTCAATATCAGGGTGACGGGCGAGAGTACCGCAGTCTATGCAGGCGACTCCCTCACCGAGATACGGGCTGCAAAATCGCCGATCATCCAGTGGCTCCCGCCGGATCAGACGATCCCCTGTCGGATCCTGACACCGGAGGGGATCATCAGCGGCGTCTGCGAAGCCGGGGTTGCCGGATCCATTGGTACGACGATCCAGTTTGAACGGTTCGGCTTCGTCAGGATTGATGCCGTCGACGATGGATGCGTCACTGCATACTTCACCCACAGATAACACTTTTTTATGGATGATCCCGTCGTCTCCCTCCTGAGAGAGGCATCGGTGCAGAGAGCCGATGCCGTCGCCGCACTCCGCCATCTTCCGCTACCGGTCCGGCAGGAGCTTGCTGCAGAGGATCATGAGGCGAGGCGGCGATCCGAGGGGAGGTTCTTTGAGGCGATCATCTACGAACTCCTCAGGAAAGCCGGAGAAGAGAGCCCCCTGATCGCAGGCATAGCAGCTTTTGGTGCGGATGTGCCGGAGGAGAGCCGGGCGAAGAACGGGATACGCTACACCCGTGATGGGAATATCCGGATCTGCCGGGACGGGGTCATCGCCGCAGAGATCGATCTCCTCTTCGCAGATAACCGGGGGCGGATCTTCTTTGGGGAGGCGACGATTGCTCCCCCGCCGGCCTCGTTCATCAGCGAGGTGAGAGAGAAGAAAGCACTCCTCTCGGAACTCGCAGGGGGGAGGGAGATCATCTTCCTCTATCTCTCTCCATCCCCTCCACCCGATGTACTTGGTCCCCTCTTTGCGGAGGGGGGGTACCCGATCATCAGGCCGGATCTCCCTGCTCTCAGGGAGGAGGTCGCCGGGACGCTGGCGGCGCCAAGGAAGAAGAGGCGGCCGATCCCGCATCCGAAGGTGACGGATGGGGCCGCAATCTTCAGAACGGAGAGAGTGGAGGAGGGTTTCTTCTCCTATATCCAGCGTTTCTTCCGGAAGTAGGCGAGCATCAGAATCGAGATGCCAAACATCAGGGCGAGGACGGCCGGGTAGGCGAGAGTCCATTCCAGCTCGGGCATGTACATAAAGTTCATCCCATAGACACCGGCGATGAAGGTGAGGGGGATGAAGATGGTCGCGATGATGGTCAGGACCTTCATCACCTCGTTCATCTTAAACGATATGGTGGAGAGGTAGAGATCAAGCATCCCCGCAGTGATATCGCGGAGGGATTCGATGGCATCGATCACCTGGATGGTGTGATCATAGATGTCACGGAAATAGATCCCGGTCTTTGCCGAGATGAGCGGAGTCTCGGTCCGCTCGATGGCGGAGAGGACCTCACGAAGCGGCCATATCGCCTTTCTGAGCATGATGAGATCTCGTTTGAAGCCCCGGATCGTCTGGACGGTATCGGGATTTGGATCCGCCAGAAGGGTGGTTTCAAGAATCTCGATATCATCGCCGAGCGACTCGAGGATACCAAAGTATTCATCAACAATGGTATCGATGAGCGAGTAGCAGAGGAAATCGGATCCATAGGATCTGATCCGCCCTTTGTTCCGGATCCGTGCCCGGATGGGATCAAAGACATCGCCTGCACGTTCCTGGAGAGAGATGACGCAATGGTCCGTGAGGATCAGGCTCACCTGTTCGGAACGGATCTCACCGTCCTCACGCGAGAGCATCCGGAGGACGATGAAGAGATAGGAGGGGAACTCCTCGAACTTCGGCCGCTGGGTGGTATTCATCAGATCTTCAAGGGTGAGCGGATGGATCGAGAAGAGCGATCCGATCATCCGGATCACATCCTTGTCATGGATGCCGTTGATGTTGATCCAGGTTGTTGACGGGCTGTCCCGGTACTGGCTGATGGTATCGGGATCAAGGAGGCAGAGTTCCCGGAGCGAATCACCGGCATCATAATCCATCACCGTTATCGAGACGGGTTCTACCGGCTTCTCCCCGATATGAACGAGGGAGCCGGGCGGGAGGCCCGCCTTTCCGGATGGCTTGATGAACCGGTGGGGGAACATACGCCTGCCTACTCCTCGACGACCGCACCGATATAGGCGACCCCGATCTTTCCGCGCCGGAGACGGGTCGTATCGCTCAGGTGGCGGATATCAGTCACCTCGCCGGTATCGATGAGGGACTGTATCTGTCGTCCGAGGTCGGTGTTTCTGTCCCATGGCTTCCCCTTGAAGATGACGCCATGGTTATGGAGGCTGAGATCCTGCTCCCCTCTCTTTGCCGGGTGGGTTGAGGCGAGGGCGTGGAGAGCAGCGGGATCATAGGCTGAGAGGTCGGCCGTCATATCGACCCCGACTCCAAACGAGACGAGGGTGTCCCCCGGGTAGAGGGGATACTCGTTGGTCGATATCCAGTCGCCGGATGCATCGCCTTCCATGATGGTGCCTTTGAGGCCGCCGGAGTACTCCTTCAGCGGTGCCCGGGTGATGCTTGATCCGGTGATGCCTGCACTGACCCCGGCGATGGCAAGTGCGATGATCCCTTTGAAGTCCCTGCGCCTGACACGGGCGGCCGAGATGATCTGGCGATAGAGATCGGCGAGTGAAACCCCGGCGGGATCATCGGATTCAAAGGAGACATACTCATGGAACGGCCCTTCAAGTGTGACATTGAAGGCGGTATAGACCGGGATATCCATCGTATCTCCTGCAGGTGCAAGGAAGTCCGGGGTGTCGTTCCCATCGGTCGGGAGCCAGATCATCGTGCCATGGAGGGTGATCATCTCACCGAGGATCGGGAGGGCGGACGCGGCATCCGGCCCGAGCGCCCCAAGGCCAAACGAGTACTCAATGGATGAGAACGACGCTTCTTTGAGGTCATCCTGTGTGATCCGGGCATGGAGGAGGGTATCAAGGCTGCCCCGGACCTTCAGCCCGGCAGGGGCAACCTCTGCAACCTCGGTCTGGTACCGTACACCATCCTTCGTCACCGAGGGGAGGGAGAGTTCATCGATGAGGGAGAGGGCGACATCTCCTTTCCCACAGATCCGGATCGCCTCCTCAACGGTCGGAACGATCGAGAAGATCGACTGGAATCCCGCCATCTTCAGCACCTTCAGAGGGTACTCCTGAACACCGACGAGTGCCATCACCCCGCCACGCCGTTTCACCTCCTTTGCAAGGGTCAGGAGGGTACGGATCCCTGCGCTTGACAGGTACCCGACAGAGGACATATCAACGGTTGCAGCGGTGTCGTCGTCATAGAACGCAGACCGGATGGCATCCTCAAGGATACTGGCACCATGGCCATCGAGCCGTCCATCCAGCACAAAGACGAGGATACCATCGTTTCGGGTGACTGTTATCTGCATGATACAGGTAGCTTGGAGAGGAAGAGATATATATCTCCCGTTCACTTTCGCATCCCGGACGCTGATCATCAATACCCGGCTCATCCATACTGATGGTATGGAGATGCGACTGACACCCTGGATCACCCTCACAACCGGAACGTTCTCTGCAATCGTCTCGCCTGAGGAGGAGATGGTCCGCCTGCTCGCACGGCGGGATGAACTGAGGCGGTACCTCTTTCTGTACATCTCCGGGAACTATTCCCGGCTCCTCTCACGGGTCGGGGACCGGACAGCCCGGTTTGATGTCAGGCGGGCGTTCACGACCCACCAGCTCCTGACGATCCTCCGTGAGGCTGCACATACGATCATCTTCATCGAGCATGATCCGACCCTCTTCGACGGAGCTCCCGCTCATCTGATCACCACGGTTGGACGGACGATGCAGGAGATGGCGGCGGGATCGATTGTACTGCTGTATACCCCGGTTCCTGATCGGACATTTGGAACGCTCGCCGGCTATGCCGACCGGATCGTCACGCTTGCATCTGAGCAGAAGGAGGAGCCGAAGGGAGGAAGGGGGCCGCGTGAGAGGCCGGCCGGCCAGGTCTCGCTGGGGGCGTTCTGATGGGCCGGAGTATCGAAAGCGTCCGGCAGGGCGTCAACGAGACGGCACGCCGGTGGGAGCGGGCAGGCCGGGCACTGCGGAAGGAGGATCGGCCGTATGCCGCCCGGCTGGCTGAGATGGCACGGGCACATACCGGGGAGGGGTTCTATGCCTTCGATGATCCCCTTGAGGCGGCGGTCTTCTCGGTCCTCCTCGAACTGGTGAAGGAACGCGATGTGGATCCTTGATGCGGCCACAGACGGGGGGTCGATCCGGTTCTTCGGCCGGGGCGGGGAGAGGAGGCGGGTCACCTATACCCCGGCCTTCTCGTTCGTCATCGAGGATCCCCACCGCCACCGTGAGATGCTCGATGCCCTGGATGACCGGTATGGCCTCTCCGAATGCCGGATAGAGACGATCTTCGGGGTCGAGGATGGGTACAGCATCGTTGCGTCGCGCCGGGTTGCCGGGCTGATCGAGGAGCAGAGCGGTCATACCGCCCGGATCTATAACCTTGATCTCAGGCCGGAACAGCGGTTTCTTGCCGACGCGGGGATCACCTTCTGCGCAGTACCGGGAGAGGACCGGTTCAGCCCCGTCTTTGACCGGAGCCTTGCAGTGATGGAGATCGAGGTCGCTGATCCCCCGTACCGAAGCCGCCGGGTGAGCGGCATCCGGGTCGATGGGGACGCGATCACCGGGCCGGTGATCGACCGGCTTGCCGGGGTGATAGATGATGCTGATCCGGATCTGATCCTCTTCCCCCATGCGGATTACTGGATGCCGATCCTCATCGACGAGGCGGAGAGAGAAGGGGTGATCGTTCCGATCAGCAGGACGGGGAGGTACAGCCGCCTCTCTGCACGGTCATACTGGAGCTACGGGCAGATGGTCCACCGCGAGGGGGCGGTGATCCCGGAGGGGCGGTGCCTCATCGATACCGACCGGAGCTTTACGTACCGTGAGTGCGGCCTTGCCGGGGTCCTCTTTGCAGCACGGCTGACCGGCCTCTCCCCAAACCTGACGGCACGGTTTACGCCGGGAACCCTCATCTCCTCCTATGAGAACTATGAGGCGATCAGGCGTGGCATCGCGGTGCCGTACCGGAAATGGGATGCTGAAGGGTCGCGTCCGATCTCGATGCTCCGGGAGGCAGATAAGGGAGGGATGATCTTCCAGCCGGTTCCGGGGGTCTATGATGATCTGCTGCAGGTCGATTTCACCTCGATGTACCCCTCGATCATCGTCGGCCAGAACCTCTCCCCCGAGACGGTGACGGGATCGACGGGTGAGGGGTTCCTCGCCTCGGTCCTTGCTCCGGTGCTTGCACTCCGGATCAGGACGAAGGGGCTGAAGAAGGAGGAGCCCAGGTATGCCGGGATGGACAGCCTGCTGAAATGGATGCTGGTGACAAGTTTTGGCTATACCGGGTATCGAAACGCGAAGTTCGGGCGGATCGAGGTGCATGAGGCGGTGACACGGCATGCACGCGAGATCCTGATCCGGGCAAAGGAGATCGCCGAGGATGCGGGATGCACCGTCCTTCATGGGATCGTCGATTCGCTCTGGATAACCGGGGGGGATAGTGAGGCGTTCATCAGGGAGACGGAGAGGGAGACGGGGATTGCGACCGAGTCCGAGGGATACCACTGGATTGCGTTTCTCCCGATGGCAGACGGGACCGGGGCATATAACCGGTACTTCGGGCGGCTGAGGGGAGGGGGGATGAAGATCCGGGGGGTTGCCGCCCGCCGGAGGGATACCCCCCCGTATGTTCGATCCTTCCAGGAGGGGCTGTTTGCCATCTTTGAGAGGGCGGCATCTGCGGGTGATCTTCCCGGGCTTGCCGGGGAGGCACGCCGGATGCTCCATGAGGCGATCTCTTCCCTTCCGGCTGCGGCGATGGAGGATCTCGTCATCACCCGGCGGGTGAGCAGGACGGAGTATGCCCGCCGCTGCCTTGAAGCGTCTGCAATCCGTGCCTATGGGATGGCGGGTGTCCCGGTTGAGGCGGGGATGGAGATCGGGTATGTGGTCCGGGACGGGAAGCGGCTCCTCGTCGATCCCCCCTGGGAGGCAGCGACGGCAGATCTGCAGTACTACCAGGTGCTCCTTGAACGGGCATTTGAGGAGGTGGCACCTGTTTTTTCTCCGAGGAGGGGAGATGATAATGGAGAGAGAAGAGGATGATCTGTGTAGTTTGCAGGAGTGGAGAGAGGCAGCACGGTACGACCACGATCACCTTCGAGCGGGAGGGGGTTCTTCTGGTGGTGAAGGAGGTCCCGGCAGAGATCTGCATGAACTGCGGGGAAGATTACGTGGATGCGTCGATCACCCATGAGATCATGCTGCTGGCTGAGCGGATTGCAAAGAATGGTACTCTTATCGATGTCCGCAGATATGTTCCAGGTTCTGTAACCTGTTGAGAGTATACCAGCCGGTGATGGTCTTCTCTACCACCAGAGATGGGATATCGATGGATATCCACCTCTTCAAAAGGGGGGAGTTCGGATAGCACCCTTCAGAAGAGGGCGGCGATCCGAAACGTCGTGGTGATGAGGAGGGCGACCGGGATGAGATACCTGCAGAGCGGGGGGAGTGCCCGGACGAGGGGATGCCTGCCTGAGAGATCGCCCCAGAGGGCTTTGGGATCGAAGAACCAGGAGAAGGTCACCGCGATGAGGAGGGAGGTGACAGAGAGGCCGATCGTCCCGAAGACCTCATCCATCAGGTCAAGGATGGGGATGCCCCCAATGGAGAGGGCAAGCGGGGTATAGCTTGCAGCGGCGGGAAGCCCTGCGAGGATGGCAATACCGGTGACAAGGGCCGCCATCTTCTTCCGCGACTGCCCAAACGTCTCTGCCAGGGCAGCGGTCGGGACCTCGATAAAGGAAATCCCTGAGCTTATCGCGGCAAAGAAGACGATTGCAAAGAAGAAGACAGCGGCGATTCCGCCAAGCGGCATCATCTCAAAGGCGTACGGAAGGGTGGTGAAGACGAGCTCCGGGCCTGCTGCCGGTTCAAGGCCAAAGGCAAAGACGATCGAGAAGATGACGATCCCGGCCAGGAGGGAGACGCAGACATCCGCGATTGTAACGATTGCAGCGGATGCCGGGATCTTCTCAGCGGATCCGAGGTATGCACCATAGGTGAGGAGGGTCCCGTACCCGACCGAGAGCGAGAAGAAGGCCTGGCCGAGGGCTGCTGCCCAGATGAGGGGATCGGAGAGGACCGAGAAGTCAGGGGTGAAGAGGAAGGCAAGTCCTGCACCTGCCCCGGGGAGGCGGACGGCGACGATGATCATCGCAGCGAGGAGGACGAAGATGATCGGAACGAGGAGTGTCGTTGTCCGTTCGATCCCTCTTCGGACGCCCGAGGATATGATGATCCCGCAGATAACTGCCGAGAGGACGAAGAAGAGGATCGGGAGATAGGATCCCGTGAACTCCGAAAATGGTGCAATGGTCCCGGTGAGAGAGAAGGCAAGGTACCCGAATGTCCAGCCGGTGATGACCAGATAGTACGAAAAGATCCCGGTCATCACGATGCAGATGATCCAGCCGGCGAACCTGACCGGCGACCGGGATGTATCGCCGTCCTTCCTTCCACCCAGCCCTCCGGCTTTGTTGAAGGCGGCGATGACGGTGCTCCGGGTCCGCTGGCCCGCCTGCATCTCAAGGATCATCAGCGGGAGGCCGACGAGGAGGACGGCGGTGAGGTAGGGGATGAGGTAGGCGCCGCCTCCGTTCTGGCCGACGACTGTTGAGAAACGCCAGATGTTCCCGATGCCGACGGCTGATCCGATCGCAGCGAGGATAAAGCCGAGGCGGGATGACCAGAGCTCCATGAAGGTGGATGGATCTCCGGGGAGATAGTGGTTGTGTATCTACAGGGGGTTGGGGGTACCTTTTGGATCTGGCTAAATAGATCCGTTTTACCCACGTTCCAAGACCCATAACGGAGTACCTTCCTTGATTGGCATTTTTTGATGAACCTGATTATGTGGTGGCTGGACGTGGATCTGGCTAATGAGTGGCTCATGTCCGTCATACCAGCAAGGTGCTCTCCTCCCCCCTTCCAACTACCAGACCTTATGCGATCAATCCAGAAAATCCACGATGATTCCCGCGATCTTCTCAGGCTCGACAAAGATCATCCCGTGCCCCTGTCCTTCGCCGATGATGAGTGTGGCATCCGGGATTGCATCAGCGATGATAAACGCATTCTCCGGAGGGATGACGATATCCTGATCTCCGGTGATGACGAGTATCCTGGCACGGATTGTGGGGAGATCCGCAGAGACACCCTCCCATGATCTGAAGGCATGAAACTGCGCCTGCACGGCACCGGGATCGGCAACCTCCCCAAAGTCCACAAACCAGGTGAGGGGGTCTGGGTGGGTGGTGCGGAATGATTCGGTGATCGGGACTGGTGATGTCAGGGTTCCCAACACATCCCGATGCTCCAATAAGGGCAGGTATTGCGGAGATGAGGAGGAGGGTGATGGGGGGTATACAGAAGCGGATCGTATGGAGAATAGTCATTTCTGATTCGTATTCAAACCTTTTTCCACAGTTATCAATGGGAGTTGTCATCACCATTGTCCATAGGTGGATGGAGAAGCTTATATAGAGGAATTGTATTATGAATACGTCTTTTAGCAGTAATAAAGCCGTATTTTCTATAGAAATCTACAGATTCCGGTTCAGAATCAACGGTTAAATATTTGATTCCAACATACTTCGAAAGGGTCAAAGCAACAACGAGTGACTTGAGGAGAATATTTTTCCCATATCCATTTCTCCTCCATCTATCATCTACAGCCAGTCGTGCAAGTTTTATCGCCGGGTACCTTCTGTGAGGATATGTCACACCATCTGCAATAATTGCATCAACTTCAATACTGTCTGCTGTCAGGGTAAAATATCCTATTAATTGACCTTTATCATATGCCAATCTGGTAATTGCCCAGTTCTCCTGTGTGTACGTGAAGGCATCCTTTTTTAAAATTCGTCAAGATCCTGATTGCTGCACTGAAATGACTGAATATTTGATGTCTTATCAAAAAGATGATACTCGAGATCCTGATGAAACGGAGGCATCTTTCAAAGATGTATGGTTTCAGATGCCTTTTTCGAGAGTCGAACAGCCTCCTTGATCAACTCACGACCATCTCTCGTATCATATGGTTTTTTATTGTATCTATGGAAGGTGAGAGCATCCTCTCCTGTTAATTCCAGACCTAATTCAATCTCTTTTGCCATGAGGAGCCTCCAATATCGTACACAATCACAACACCCATAATATAAATTTTCTTCGTAAGGGGTCGGTTGAGGATTCTGGTTCTGATTGTATTATTCTCACCTGTAACTATAAAGATATCCTTCCATGCTCCGGGCGTGAGTTACTTCAGTGCCCCCGCCCTCTACCCACAATCCTCCTCTGATCAATTAATCCCAGGGAAGATACGGGATGTACGGAAGCATTGATACATGCTTCATATCCTGCTCGTTCTCTCCTTCAGCTCTGCTGCAAACGCCTCCATCGTTTCCGGATCTTTAAATCCCGGGAAGATCACCTTCCCTGATGAGAAGAGGAGGGCGGTCCCCGTCTCCCCCCGGTAGACGACGCCCGGGAACTGCTCGGGTTCGTACTCGACCCGCTCCATCCCCTCGGCGATGACGAACCGGGAGAGGTTGATCGCCATCCCGAAGTCCTCCATCCCGACGATATTCTGGACCTTCGGCGGCGTGGCGGCTGCAGGGTCGATGATCGGGGAGATGATGGCGAGGAACTCCTGGTAGGCTCCATTGATCTGATCGAGGGATTTCAGGCCATAGATGATATACTTCCCACTTTTATACAGGGTGACTTTGCCGGTGGAGATGAGGATATACGCCCCATGGTACTTTCCGGGGTCATAGCGGTATGATGCGGATGGGAGCTCCTCCAGCCGCTGAAACGGGATGGCCTGACGGAGGTCGCCGGAGCAGACGATATTGATGATCTTCATCTGAGGTCTGGTGAGAGTGTTGGTCTTTCTTCTTCAGATAGGTTGCCTTCTGGAGAGCTCTTCAAGTCCGGAGATCCAGGAATTAAAATGCGGGCACTTCTCCCGCATGGGACCAAGGCTGATTCGTTTTGCAATCTGACTGCCATCGAGCACTTTTCGGTAGGAGGGATAGACTTTTAAAAGTCGTTTTGAGGGGGCAGTCATCTCCCCATCGTTAATATATTCGGGTCCGCCAGGATAGTCTCTCAGAATATTTCTGAGATCACGGAGCCGGGAACGGGTGTAGACTCTCATATGCGCATCAATACCCTCGATATCAGAGAAGAGGAGTGTTTCAAATTCATAAAGCTGAATATAAGGGATGAAAAAACGATTGTCAATATCCAGACGCAGAGCCTCCTCAAGCAACTGAATCCGCTGATAAGGATCGGTGATAGGTGCAGCCTCCTGCATGCCCGGAAATGACTCTGGTAGTTTGTAAAGATCAATCATCGTGGTGATATATGCTCCAGTCCGTTCAAAAGATCCGAGAATTAATCTTCTCATACGAGTGTAGCTTCCAATTCCTCCACGGTGAGTCCTCTTTCCAACTGCTGTTGGTATGGTAATAGGAATTGCAATGATCTGATGTCCTGCAAGATGAGGAGCAAGGAGGGATCGTACAAAAGACTCTTCGGTCTGACCCTCGGTTATGATCTTCAGCCTTATCATCAAATCACCAGACGGGTTTGCCGCCAAGGATGTTCATCTCCCAGAGTTCGCTCAGTGAATACTCTGAGAGCCATGACTCCAGTTCTTCTGGATTGAGTCTTCTTGCGGTTGTTTCTCCTTGCAGCCGATCGACAACAACAACATCCTCTGGTTCAAAAAGATCAACAAGCATCGCTGATTGTGTTGCTACAATCACGTGTGTCCGATGTGATGCACTCCCGATCAGTGCTGCCAGAACCTGGATGGCAGATGGATGGAGACCAAGTTCCGGCTCATCAATGATGATCAGATCAGGTGGATCCGGTTGGAGGAGAAGAGTTGCAAGGCAGATGAATCTGAGGGTTCCATCCGATAGCTGATGCGCAAGAAATAGGTAATCCGAGTCGATCTCTCTCCATTCAAGTCGCATCATATTGGTATTTTCCACCATTGGGCGAAGGGTAAAGTCATCGAAACCCGGGATAACAAGCTGTATTGTCTCAACAATTCTCGTATAATGATCGGGATGTGTATGGGAAAGTGCATAGAGAAAAGGGGCCAGGTTTCCTCCATCCTCCCGGAGGTAGAGGTTATCATTGATCTGCTGTATCCCTTTCACATCAGCAGTATCTGATGTATCCTGGAAATGATATACCCGGAGATCATTGAAGGTCCTGAGGATCTGCCTTGATGCAGGATCTCCCTTTTCTGCCAGTTTTGAGAGGGAACTCTCCCAGTTGCCGCCTGCATCAATTGAACGATGCCAGTTTGATCGGCCTTTCCCCTCAACGCCAGCAGAGGTCCCCTGATCCCTGACAAATGACGGCTGAAGATCCAGATGAATCCCCGGTCTTTCTTCAGTGAAGATGAGATGCCCATCCTGTGCAGGAGCAAGTACACACTGATACTGGTGAGGTCCAAGTTTGACTTCTATGGCCATCTCACCTGTTCGCTTCGATCCATAGTGAAGTGTTGAGGATGCGCCACCGCCCCTGCTCATGGCTAGTTTGAGCCTTCCTTTGGCGATTGCATTGAGTAGTTTGAAGATGCTCAGGATATTGCTCTTGCCGGAGCTGTTTGCTCCAATCAGGATGGTAATCGCCCTGATGTCAAGTGTGAGATCCCGAATTGATTTGTACCCCTGAATTCTGATGCTGTACAGGTTCTCCATCTCTCCTCTCCTTCTGCTGCATCTCTTTCATGCATCTTGTTCATCCATCTCTTTGCTGGTGCTCCCCTGCCCGGAATGTAAGGAAGGCACCAGATGAACGCTTTGCACCTTCATTGCAATTGAAGATAGTTGGCATTATTCCCTTAAATACCGTCCTCCGACCGGCACAAACCGCTCCGGCTTCTGCACCGCCCCATACGCCCGGATATCCTCAAGCTCGAGTGCCATCCAGTCCCGCTTCCGGCTCTTATTCTCACTCCCATTCACATTCTCATTCTCACTTCCATTCTCATTTTCCTTCCCCTTCCTGACCCGGACGGCCTTCCACCGCTCCTGGTTCTCCAGATACGCGATCATCTCATCCCTGGTGAGGAAGACGGCGTCGCCATAGGTGTCATAGAAGGTGAGCGGATCTGCTGCGATCAGTATCCGCCTGATCGTCGCCTCCCCCACATACCCGGTATCTTCGTGCGACTGGTAGAAGACGAGCCGCATCCCCCGCCGCAGCTCCTTGAAGACGGTCGCCGGTTTCACAAAGACGGTCTTCCCCCCGGAGAAGAACCGGTGCATATACTGTTTCGGGACGGGGAAGGTGACGCCGGTAACGCCAGTAGCGCCGGGGGCGCTGGTGGCGCTGGTGAGGGTCGTTTCGTCGGTCCTCATAAGCGATCCATTGGTATGGGGTGTCTTAAAGGCTGTGATGTGGTGATCGGGGAGAACAGCAATAATGTCAAATGAGTACTCTTTTCTCCCTATCCAGGAAGTATACCTATCGGTGATAAGAGAGGGTTGGAAAGATGACGATGTGGGCAAGGAATACAACAGAGAACGGGGCAATACCTGGATTTGAATCGAAAATCCGGGAGTTCGGGGAGAGCCTGCGGAGGGGCGTGTATGGGTTTGAGTGATGCACTCCCGGAGGATTATCCCACGTTTCTTGCGGCTCTGAAGGTGCGGATACGGCAGGCACAGACCCGGGCGATTCTTTCGGTGAACCGGGAGCTCATCCTGCTCTACTGGCAGATAGGACGGGAGATCATGGAGAGGCAGGAGCAGGAGGGGTGGGGATCAAAGGTGATCGACCGGCTCTCAGACGATCTCAGAAAGGAGTTTCCGGAGGTACGGGGTTTCTCTCCCCGAAACCTGAAGTACATGCGCTCGTTTGCAGAGGCATGGCCCGATCCTGAATTTGTGCAAGAGGTGCTTGCACAAATAACATGGTATCATGCGATCACCTTACTCGACAAGGTCAAAGACCAGATGGCGAGGGAGTGGTATATCCAAAGAACAATTGCGAACGGGTGGTCAAGGAACGTTCTCGTGCATCAGATCGAGAGTGGGCTTATCAGACGCGAGGGGCGGGCGGTGACGAACTTTTCATCAGCACTTCCTGCACCTCAGTCAGATCTTGCACGATCGGTACTCAAAGATCCCTATATCTTTGATTTCCTCGGGATCGGGGAGGATGCAGCCGAGAGGGAGCTGGAGCGGGCGTTGATCGAGCATATCCGCGATTTCCTTCTGGAGCTCGGGGTAGGTTTTGCGTTCATCGGGAATCAGTACAGGCTCTCTATTGGAGGGAGAGAATTCTCTATTGATCTCCTCTTCTACCATCTCAAACTTCGGTCATACGTGGTGATCGAATTGAAAATTGGAGAGTTCATCCCGGAGTATGCCGGGAAGATGAACTTCTACCTCTCAGCTGTTGATGATCTCCTCCGCCACCCTGATGATAGCCCAAGCATTGGGATCATCCTCTGCAAGTCACAGAACCGCATCATTGCTGAGTATGCCCTCAGGGATATGGAGAAACCGATTGGCGTCGCCGGATATGAACTGACTACTCACCTTCCCGAGGATTTGCGGGGGAGACTGCCGACGGTGGATGAACTGGAAGAGGAGCTGGGACGGAGGGAAGGCTGAATGAGGAGGGGGCGTCTGTACCGGGTAAGGTAACGATCTTAAGAGGATCTGCATGAGGAGAGGAGTATATGGAGAGATTATTCAAAAGACTCCACGATCTGACTCACGGTGTGGTGTACCACCGATCAGGTATGCCACTACCTTGGAGTGTGGATGATGGGATCCAGGCTCAGGATCATCAATAATGATGAGCTGAGGGGATTTAGCTTTTAGCAAATAGCAGGGTATATCTTCTCTGAAATATCAGATAGGGAGAATTATGATGGATACATCCGACCTTCCGGAAGGATACAATGTCTTACTTTCCAAGGTAAAAGACCGGTTAAGGGAAGCACAGTATACAGCACTTCGTGCCGTTAACAAAGAGCTTGTCGGCCTTTACTGGGATATTGGCAGTATTATTGCCAGCAGACAGATTGAACAGGGCTATGGGAAATCTGTAGTCCAACAACTATCAGATGATCTAAAACGCGAATTTCCGGGTATAAAAGGCTTCTCGGTTCAGAATCTATGGTATATGCGCCAGTTTTACCTGGAGTATTGCACGAGTGAAAAAATCCAGCCATTGGTTGGAGAAATTAGCTGGAGTCATAATATCGTTATAATGTCACGCTGCAAAGATCCTCTGCAACGTGAATTCTATATTCGAATGACCCGGAAATTTGGCTGGTCAAAGAACGTTTTGATTCACCAGATAGAGAACCATTCATATGAGAAGATGCTTTCCGGTCAGAATAATTTTGATACGGAGCTTACGCCGGAGATAAGGGCACAGGCAAAACTGGCTTTAAGAGACGATTACATTTTTGATTTTCTTGAACTTGGAGAGGAACATTCCGAAAGGGAACTTGAACGAGCACTGATAAACCGGATTGAAGATTTTCTTCGTGCAATGGGCGGGGTCTTTGCCTTTTTAGGCAGCCAGTTCAGGCTTGAAGTGGGTGATAAGGAGTATTTTATTGACCTTCTTCTCTTTCACCGCAGGCTTTGTTGTCTTGTTGCAGTCGAACTTAAAGTCGGTGAGTTTCAGCCAGAATTTGTAGGTAAGATGCAGTTTTATCTGACGGCTCTTGACCAGCAGGTACGTGAGAATAATGAACATGCTTCCATAGGCATTATTCTGTGTAAGGAGAAGAACCGTACTGTAGTTGAATATGCCCTTCAGTCTTCCACAACACCTATCGGAGTTGCTACATACAGGATTGTAAGTGAGCTCCCCTCTGAGCTTCAAGGCCAGCTGCCGGGGCCTGAAGAGATTGCAAAACTGCTGGAGGATGAGATCTGATAACTCAGACATGAATCCGGATACCATGGGGGAGAAGGATATGATGAAAGATCATACTTTGATATAGTACCAGATTCTTTTTCCAGATGGATTCGAAATCAAAAGAGAGAAGCCGGGAAGAGAACCTGCTCTGCCAATGCAACGATAGGGTGAGGAAGGGATTTTCCTCCATCCGCTGAAAGGGGAGGAACTATTGGGGGTCGCCGGGGCAGACGATATTCATGATCTTCATTCAATGTCTTTAAATCCCTGAGTCTCTGGTCTCACTTGTAGTACTCTATTGATTTCAATCCCTTAGATACTGTCCTCCGACCGGCACAAACCGCTCAGGTTTCCGCAACACTTCATATTTCCGGATATCCTCAAGCTCCAGTGCTATCCAGTTTCGCTTCCGGCTCTCACTCCCCTTCCTGACCCGGACGGCCTTCCACCGCTCCTGGTTCCCGAGATATGCGATCATCTCATCCCGTGTGAGGAAGACGGAATCGCCATAGGTGTCATAGAAGGTGAGGGGGTCTTGTGCGATCAGTATCCACCTGATCGCCCCTTCCCCACATACCCGGTATCTTCATGCGACTGGTAGAAGACGAGCCGCATCCCCCGCCGCAGCTCCTTGAAGACAGTCGCCGGTTTCACAAAGACGGTCTTCCCTCCGGAGAAGAACCGGTTCATATACTGTTTCGGGACGGGGAAGGTGACGCCGGTAACGCCGGTAGCGCCGGAGACGCTGGTGGCGCTGGTGAGGGTCGTTTCGTCGGTCCTCATAAGCGATCCATTGGTATGGGGTGTCTTAAAGGCTGTGATGTGGTGATCGGGGAGAACAGCAATAATGTCAAATGAGTACTCTTTTCTCCCTATCCAGGAAGTATACCTATCGGTGATAAGAGAGGGTTGGAAAGATGACGATGTGGGCAAGGAATACAACAGAGAACGGGGCAATACCTGGATTTGAATCGAAAATCCGGGAGGTCGGGGAGAGCCTGCGGAGGGGCGTGTATGGGTTTGAGTGATGCACTCCCGGAGGATTATCCCACGTTTCTTGCGGCTCTGAAGGTGCGGATACGGCAGGCACAGACCCGGGCGATTCTTTCGGTGAACCGGGAGCTCATCCTGCTCTACTGGCAGATAGGACGGGAGATCATGGAGAGGCAGGAGCAGGAGGGGTGGGGATCAAAGGTGATCGACCGGCTCTCAGACGATCTCAGAAAGGAGTTCCCGGATGTACGGGGTTTCTCTCCCCGAAACCTGAAGTACATGCGCTCGTTTGCAGAGGCATGGCCCGATCCTGAATTTGTGCAGCGGGCTGCTGCACAAATACCCTGGTTTCATCCGTGCGTCATTCATGAATCCGGATACCATGGGGGGTGAGGATATGATGGATCATCATGGTATGAAGGATCATACTGATCCTTGAAGAGCGAAAGAGCAGGTACTCTCCGGCGTACCCTCCGGGGATCGATCCCCACCCTCTGGATGAAACAAATGGATCTCTCTTAGATGGATCTTACTTAGATGGATATCTCTTCGTCGCAGGAGTATATACCCCTCTCCTGCAGTCCGAATGTGTTTTCGTTCTTCGGAATCGCTCCTCTCCTGATGATGATTCATACCATGATGAAAGATCATACGTTGATATAGTACTAGCTTCTTTTTCCTGACGGAATCGAAATCAAAAGAGAGGAGTCGAGAAGAGAACCTGCTCTGCCAAGAGAACGATAGGGTGGAAGAAAGGATGTTGTTTATTGTCAACTGTCAACGTCGGTCAGGTATGAGGTATGGTCTTTGGGGGGGATTGCTCACCATTTCCATAGGTATCTTGGACTTTTGGCCATTTGTATACATCCCATGTAATGTTAGACAACGTTTTTATGAGTGAGATATTTTCTTTTGAGCTTTGGATTTCTTAATCATCCAACGATAGCATTGTTTTAAAACCCAAGCCTTATCCTGATCAAACCCAATAACTCTTCATTTGATTACTTCATGGTTGAGATCACTCTGAGGTTTATGACATGGCTACCAATCTGTTTGATGAATGCACCTATGCCCTGATTGATGCCCTTGCATCTCCTTTTCTTGATGTCCGGAAAGCCGCAATAAAATGTCTTGTTCGCCTGGGTGATGCGAGAGCGATTGGCCCAATAATAGAATCTATCAGGGATATCCCCACTGAGGATAGAGACACCCTTTTCCAATATATCAATGAAACAATAATTAATCTCTGCATTTTTTATGACACCTCGATCATAAAGCAATTGGCAGCCATACTCGATGAGATCTTCGATGACCCTTTTGATTATATATACGAACTGACTGAGGGGGGCGATAGATCGGTTATCCATAGTTTGGCCGAATATTATGAACTTGAGGAGGATGTGTTAGACGAGGTAGCTTTTGGTTCATACTCGGTTTATATCAAAAAACTTATCATTCATATTCTGATGGACATTAACACAATCGATTCAAATTATATTCTTTTGAAGTTTCTCAACGATCCAGATACTGATGAATACCTTTTAGATGAAGCTATAACTGCATTAGGCATGAACCAATGGGCTCCGGCGTTTGAGCCTCTCTGTGAAATATTATTGAATGAAAACCTATCTGAAGAAGAGAGCCGGAGTGCAGCTGCATTGGCACTTGGAAGAATAGGTGACCCAAGGGCAATCCCCCCTCTTGTGAAAGCAGTGTCTGATCCAAACATCGAAAAACACTCATGGCTGGTGGACTGCGTCAGCTCGGCATTGCACTTGCTTTCAGACGATCTCGATGATTTGTGGGATTATGAATATGAGGAAAATAGCGACGAGGTGCCATAAAGTCGAGTTACTATGGCTACAGACTGTCCCTTGATATGCACTAAAACCCTGCATTCATAGTGAGCTGGATTGTATCAGTCACCCGGTAGTGGAAGTTTACATATTGAGTAAAAACATACTTCCAAACATATAAATACAAACTTCCACATAGAATGAGCATATGAAATCTGTGGCTTTTGATGAGATTGATGATCTCAACACTGCTGTATATTCTTTTCCAGCAATCCGTGGTATTCAAGCCGGAAGAGAATACTATTCTGCTATGGTCCAGCTTAAACTTATTCCGGCTATCTTCCGGTTTAATGAGTCAGAAGTTCCTGTTCAGTTTCGTTCGCAACGAGTTATAAATAGGGCCAGGATCCCCGAGATTGCGCGTTATATCATCAATAATCCAAATGATTATATATTCTCATCAATAGCAGCATCAATCAGTGAAGCCCCGGTTAAATTCATTCCTGCCGACCCGGATAATCCAAATAGCAAAGTAGGTAAAATTGTTTTTCCCATGGATGCCAGAGTCCTCATTAATGATGGCCAGCACCGCCGGGCTGCAATTGAAGAGGCGTTAAAAGAGCGTCCTGAGCTGGGGAATGAAACATTATCCGTTGTTTTCTTTGTGGATGCAGGATTACAACGAAGTCAGCAGATGTTTTCAGATCTTAATCGTCATGCGATCCGACCCACAAAATCTATATCAATCCTCTATGATGCAAGAGATGAATTCGCGCAGTCGATAAGAGTCATAGCAGATTCAATTCCACTGTTCAAAGATCTGACCGAGTTAGAAAAAACAACAATCTCGAATAGATCCAGAAAAATGTTCACTCTCTCCAGTATTTATCAGGCAACAGCTGCTCTTCTTGGAAAGACGGAAAAAAGTAAAAAGATCACAAAAGATGATGAAAAGCTTGCATCTGAATACTGGAGTGTTGTCGCAGAAAATATCCCAGATTGGCAACTATTGATCAGAAGGGATGTCTCAGCCAGTTCACTTCGAAATGACTTTGTTCATGCACATGGAATTGCCCTTCATTCACTTGGTATTCTTGGACATGCACTCGTATCAGAATATCCGAATAACTGGAGAGAGCAATTAACCGGACTCCATCAGATTGACTGGTCACGTTCGAACCCCGATTGGGAAGGCAGAGCAATGAATAACGGAAGGATATCCAAAAGTCAGATGAACCTTGCTTTAACCAGCAATTATCTTAAGCTAAAAATGAATGTCCCCCTCTCTCAGGATGAAGAAGAGAATGAGATTAAATTTATGAATGTCATGAAAGGAAGGGCATTATGACCCCCCAGCAGACCCTGAATGGAAAAACGGTCTCAGTTTTTGATAAGAAAAATCTGGCTGAACATTACCGTGAGATTCAGGAAGTATACCTGAGTGATAACCGGCCGTGGGTTATCGGATACAGTGGTGGAAAAGACTCAACAACCGCTTTGCAACTCGTCTGGTATGCACTTGGCGAATTGCCTGAATCAAAGCGACAAAAGCCGGTTTTTGTTATCTCCTCGGATACCCTCGTTGAAACACCTGTCATCGTTGATTATATTACAACAACGCTTGAGAGAATCAATCAAA
This sequence comes from Methanocalculus alkaliphilus, assembly GCF_024170505.1. Lineage (NCBI taxonomy): Archaea > Methanobacteriati > Methanobacteriota > Methanomicrobia > Methanomicrobiales > Methanocalculaceae > Methanocalculus > Methanocalculus alkaliphilus. The sequence continues at coordinate 13,450 of NZ_JALJYG010000008.1, read as the reverse complement.
CAGCGACAGAAAAGAAATTGCCATTTAAGGCATTTCAGTTAACTCCACGAATCATCGACTCTTTCTGGGTCAATCTGATTGGCAAAGGGTATCCTGCACCCAGTACACAGTTTCGCTGGTGCACTGAGCGACTCAAGATTCGGACTGCTGATCGATTTATTCTTGAGAGTGTCACGAAGTATGGGGAAGTAGTCATGATCCTCGGTGTCAGGAAAGGGGAGAGTAACACCCGTGATCAGGTCATGAACCTCTACAAGATCGAGGGATCAAAGCTTTCTCACCACTCACGTTTTGCTCAGTCCTATGTATATACTCCGATTGAGGATTTTTCGGTTGATGATGTCTGGACGTATCTCCTCCAGAAACCCTCCCCCTGGGGCAATAATAATCGGGACCTGTTGGCTCTCTACAAAAATGCTCAGGATGGCGAATGTCCGCTTGTGGTAGATACCCAGACGGGATCATGTGGGAATAGCCGGTTTGGATGCTGGGTGTGCACCGTTGTCCAGCGAGACCGGAGCATGGAGGCCCTTATTGAGAGTGGAGAGGATTGGCTTGAGCCTTTACTTGAATTACGCAATGAGCTTGCCGAAACCCAGATACCTGAAAAGAAGCATCTCTACCGTGATTATCGTCGGATGAATGGTAAAGTAAAAGTCATGAAGAAAGGTGATGACTGGGATATCATCAGAGGTCCATATACATTTGATTATTGTAAATATCTCCTCAGAAAATTACTTGAAATTCAGAAAGACGTTCAGGAAAAGGGACCATATCCGGACGTTCAATTAATTCAGCCCGAAGAAATCGAGGAAATCCGCCGAATATGGATGGCACAGCGAAGTGACTGGAACGATTCCTTAGCACAAATATACGAGGAAGTTATGGGAGAGAGCCTGAACTTTACGAAGGATGACCTGGGCTCATTCTCTCAGGCTGAACAGGATCTCCTGAATGAAATATGTGAGAAACACAATCTTCCACTTCGTCTTGTAACAAAACTTCTGGATGTTGAGCATCAGATGCAGGGGATGTCCCGTCGTTCATCTGTGTATAACCGGATTGGGGATGTGCTGTCCGAAGATTGGTTGAGTGAGGAAGAAATACGGGAACATATTGCCAAGCCAGATGGTATTGATACCAGAAGGCGTAATCTTCGGTATATTTGAGGGTCTTTTTATGTTGCTACATTCATTAACTCTGGAAAATGTTCGGATCTTCCAAGGTAGAAATGTCCTGGATTTCAGGCCAAAGACCAATGGAAACACCCCAAAACCTATTATCCTCATTGGCGGCAGAAATGGTGCAGGAAAAACAACACTATTTGATTCAATTCTTCTCTGCCTCTATGGTCAGTACGCACCCGGGAACAAGATGTCTAATACAAAATATGAAAAATATGTTCGGCAGATGGTTCCTCGCAGCCGAAATACCTCCAATACTATCAGACCAATTATAGAAATTATCTTTGAATTCACCCATGCCGGGGTGAAAAAAGTCTATGAGGTACGGCGTGAGTGGTTCTTTGATCCAAAATTTTCAGAGAAGCTGACGATACAACATGATGGTGAAGTCCTCTCAGATTTGGAGAGAGATCAATGGCAGGAGTTGTTGAATGAATTAATACCTCCCCGATTTGCACGATTATTTCTCTTCGATGGCGAAAAGATTCAGAACCTGGTTGAGGATAATGCAGAGAATATCTATCTTAGAGATTCTTTCAAGTCTCTTCTGGGTCTTGACATCGTTGACAGGCTCCGAGCTGATCTTGGGATATTCTCAAGTCGTCACCTCAAAGGATCCAAAGTAACTTCGATTGATCAAAATCTTGAAGATATCATGAAGCAGATCTCAGATAAAGAACATTTGTTGGATGATGTTTTTCAGGAACGTGCCAAGATTAAAAGCCAGAGTGATCAGATCAAGGCTGAGATAGAGCGACAGGAACAGATTCTTGCTGGTGAAGGGGGAGGATATGCCCGGAAACGTGAGGAGTGGAAGGGTGAAAAGATACGGCTGGAACATGAGATAGAGAAGGTTGAAAATGAGCTTCGGGATTTATGTGCAGGGCTATTTCCATTCTCAATCACCCCACAGTATTGTAAAATCCTGAAGGATAATATCACAAAAGAGGATGCAATACAGACTCAAAAGCGTTTAAAAGAGCTTATTCAGGCAAATATGAGTGATTTTGACAAAGCAATTCAGTCATCTGAATTCTGGTCTGATATTTCTGTACCATCAGAGCAAATAGAGAAGATCAGAGAGAAAATTGTCACGCTCATAAAAAACCAGCTAGAGCCAGGTGACGATCATATCGGGAAGAAATTAATCCATCAGGTATCTCAGGCAGAATACCATCAGCTTCTGCAATGGATTGATGAAGCGGTATCTCGGGTCCCACAAAAAATGAATACATTATCCGAAACGTTGGAAAAGCTCACTCATCAACGCCAGAAAATAGTCGGGAATATTAATAAAGCTCCCGATGATGAAATTATCGCCCCTTATATTCAGGAACTTAATAAATTAAATAAATCCTTTGGTGGACTCGAAGAGAAGCTGAATACACTGGATACCTCAATGCGTGAACTGACCTTCCAGTTGAATGAACTGAACAGAAAACGTGAGAAAAGCCTTGAGGAAATTCAAAGTGTCAAGAGCGACTCCAAGAAACTTGATCTTGCACATAAGGTTATTCGTGTTCTTGATGATTATGCAACAGAGCTTCAGGAACAGAAGGTAAAACAGCTTGCAGATAATATTCTGATGTGTTTTAACCGGTTAATTAGAAAGGATGACTATGTCCGCAATCTGGTGATAGATGGGGATTATACTATCACCCTTTATGATCACGATGGTCAGGTTATTCCCAAAGAACTACTCTCGGCCGGAGAGAAAGAGATCTTTGCAGTATCATTACTCTGGGGCCTGACACTCACCTCAAGCCGGGAGCTCCCATTTATTATTGATACTCCCCTCGGCCGGCTGGATAGTGAGCACAGGGGGAATCTTGTAATGGATTTCTTCCAACATGCCGGAGAACAGATGATCATCTTTTCAACCGATACAGAGATAGATCTTGAGTATTTCCGTACTCTCCAGCCATATATCTCTCGTGCATACCATCTTGATTATTCTAAGAAAGATCGGATGACATCCATATCTCCTGGGTACTTCTGGTCCGAGGTGGAAGTATGAACTTCAATCGAATCAGGATTAGTGAAAAAGCCACCTATCGGCTCAGTCAGTTGAAGGGAAAAACGGGCCTTACCCCCAATATTCTTTCAAGGATTGCTATCTGCTATTCATTGAATGATCAAACAGTACCTAATCCGAATGATTACGATGAACGCGGCCAGGAGTTGAACCGTTACACACTGACAGGTGAATGGGATACATTTTTCATTGCACTTGTCAAAGAGCGTTGTATTCACGATGGACTTGATCCAGAGAAGGATCTCTACCATCAGCTCAGGGCTCATTTAAATAGAGGGGTATTTGGTATGTATCCCCAGATTAAAGGTCTTGGAGATTTTCAGATCCTGCTAAAACACCAGGCCGAAGGGATTAAGTCCGGTATGCTGTCAGAGGAGAGATCTCATGAATAATACAAGACCAGTTTACATGGATCATCATGCAACAACCCCGGTTGATCCCCGAGTGCTTGAAGCAATGCTCCCTTATTTTAAGGATGATTTTGGTAATGCATCCAGTATCGATCATATGTATGGAGCCAGGGCTTATGAAGCCGTTGAGAAGGCAAGGAAGCAGGTTGCATCGATACTGAATGCAAAGCCAAATGAAATTTATTTTACAAGCGGAGCAACAGAATCTGATAATATTGCACTTCTTGGGGTTACGGATAAGTTAGCCGCAAAAGGCAACCATATCATCACCTGTGTAACAGAACACAAAGCAGTCCTCGATACCGCCAAACATCTTGAAAAGATGGGAAAGTCCGTTACTTATCTTCCGGTCGACCAATATGGGATGGTTAATCCCGCAGATATTGAGGCTGCCATTACGGATCGAACCATCCTCATCTCGATAATGGCTGCAAATAATGAGATAGGAACAATAGCACCATTACAGGAGATTGGAGAGATTGCCAAAAAGCATGGTGTCCGGTTCCATACCGATGCTGCCCAGGCGGTCGGCCACATCCCCATTGATGTAAAAGCAATGAAGATCGATCTCCTTTCATTATCAGGACATAAGATCTATGGCCCTAAAGGGATCGGGGCTCTGTACATCACAGGTCTGAATCCAAAAAAGAACATATCACCAGTGATGTTTGGTGGCGGTCACGAGAAGGGCATTCGATCCGGGACCTATAATGTTCCCGGCATTGTCGGACTTGGGAAAGCTATTGAGATCGCCCAGAAGGAGATGAAAGCTGAGGCCGAGCGGTATAAAAAATGGACGACCATGATGCTCGAAGCATTTCAGAATGAGTGTGGAGGAGTTATTCTCAATGGCCATCCGGAACAGAGGCTCCCTCATAATCTCAACGTCTGTTTCCCTGGCATTGAGAGCAAAGCGCTGATTCATTTGCTCAGAGATGACGTGGCAATTTCAACGGGGTCAGCCTGCTCGACAACATCGGTTGAGGCATCGTATGTATTACAGGCAATTGGCAGGGAGGAGGAGTATCTTCACTCTGCTATACGGTTTGGATTGGGGAGGTTTACGACCGAGGAGGCTATATATCACGTTATTTACAAGTTTAGAGGATTCGTGCAAAGACTAAGAAATTTAGAATAAGATTTCATCAATTAATTATCAGTAGAATTAATGAAAATTAAAGAAAAAAATTTCAAACATCACCTGTCGAATCAGAGTTTTTAAGTATATCTTTTAACTCAGCTTCAAGAAATTTCGGGTAATTAATACCATATTTTTCTATATGAGCCTTTAATATATTAATACCCTCTTCTGCGTAGCTTTCAGCTTCTTTGTAATGTGGATTTTCATCTTTCAGGCATAACAAGTCATCAGTATTAGCTAATGCAATTGAAAGTAACGTCCATTTCTGTCTTTCATTAAGGGCTACTACAGGAATATTTGCTTGACGATCTTTAACTTCGGTTTGTTTCGATTGTCTATTTTTGCCTAAAGCCATTGCAAAAATAAATAGATCCTTTTGATTTTTTCCTGCAAAAATTGTGGTTGAACCTTTATGAGTCCACGATCCTGGCTCATCAACTTTAAAAAAATGAGCATTTTTCTTACTATAAGCTAAATCTCTTGGTTCGTTATAATGTTTAACGGTCATGTTGCTTCACCTCAGATACTGTATTTGAATCGTTCTCAAAAATCTCAAAGAAACTATCTTTTAATAAATATGTATTTAAATTTTCTTGCACCTTATCGTCATATTCTGTTGGAGTAACTAGCAAGATTAATTGAGTTCCCTCTAAAAATTTTGGTAATTCAGTAGTGATATAATCACGATGCTCTTTATCAATTTTCCCGAGAGGTGTATCAATAATAACTGGAGCATGGAAACCCGATATTGTCATAAGTGCACTCATGAATGAGAGACCTAATATCATATATTCCCCTGCAGACAAATCATTAATTACATTATAATTATTTGCATGAATTACCTTTACATTAAAATCATCATCTATAATTATATTTTTAAATGCTGTTTTTTTCCGTATAAGTTTATTGAAGTTCTCTTTAGTCCTTGTTTCAACTAAATTTCGAATTTTTGTTTTCACAATTAGCTCAATTTCAGCAAGCGTTTCTAGAGCGTCTTGAACGATTTGGAGTTTATTTTTTAGAATTATATTTTTTTTATCTTTAGATAGTTCTAATCTTTCTTCTCCCTCTTTCATTTTTAATTGATAGTTATTTTTTTCAATATCTTTACTGGTGATAAGAATTTCTCTCTTCTTATGATCGATTGCCTCATTTAACTGCCTTCTTCTTTCTTCATATCTCCTTATTTCATCAATATCATGCTCACTCAAAATATTCGAAATTTGCTCTTCCCTTCGTTTTTTCCCATCATATAAATCTTTTAAAGATTCTATATCACCATTATATTTGTCGATTACATTGGAAAATTCAGAAACATCGGATAAAATCTCTTCAATTGTAGTTTTTCCATAGATACAGACTTCGCTTAATTCAGATAGAGTTAGTTTTTTACTATATGACGCAAGCTCAGCTTTGGCTTGATCCGTCAGTTCATTTCCGCAAATACACGTTCCACGCTCTATTAATTCGCGAACAAATGTCTCTTTTACTTTTGGCGGCAACTCTCCTTTGTCAACTTTATATTGTATTAGTTTATATGCGGTTTCGATCTCCTCTTTAAGAAATATAGAAGGGGCAATTTCAACAAGATAATTATTACGATTAATTTCTTTTTCCGCAATTTGTAATTTAAAGTAGTTAATATCCTTTATTAGACTGTCTCTTTCGCTTTGTAGAACTGCAATCTTTGGTTCGTTATACTGCCGAAGAAAACCCTCAACCTCATGTAAATCTACAATATCCTTTTCGATTGCTTTTTCATAATTCTTAATAAAATTCTGTCGGAACTCAATTTCCTCTTGAATAGAAATTATTTCATTTTGAACTTGTTGAAGTTTGGGTGTTGTTGCTTTAACATCTCTTCTTAACGATTTTCTATATTTTTCAAGATTTTTTGCGGCTTTATCTATTAATTCCATTTGTGAAACTTTATCAATAGCTTCGGCTATTTCAGAAGAACCTTTATATTTGAAAAATTCTCTAAGTTGTTCACCATCAATAAAAAAGAAATTGCGAAGAGCTTCCGGTAATAGATTATTGATAAGTATTTGAGTCTCTTCACCTTCAATATATTTATCCTGTCCTCCTACTGGATATATTACTGTTAATTTTGATCCTCCTATTAGTAAATCCCCTACATCATTTTTTTTAGCATCAAACCGTCTTATTATTGTCCATGGACCACCTTCTGTTTTTATATTCACACGGACTTCAGCAGAAGTACTTTGATTTGGTTTTAAAGATTCTATTTCTTGTACATTTATTATTGGCATCCCATCAGAATAATGATTGTTTTGATCCTTATGGACTTCAAGCCCATAAAAACACCATGTGAGAGCATTTAAAATATTCGATTTTCCAGCTCCATTTTTCCCTAAAATGACAAAAACATTCTTATTTTTATCATTAGAAAATTTCAATATCTGCTTTCCTTGGTATTGCCGATAATTGGTTAGTTCAAGAGATGATATAGAAAACTTCATTCTTTCATCTCCTTCAAAATCCTATCTACCATTTGATCATATTGACTTTCTATCTCACGCTGTGGAGGATATCGATTCCAAATATCAAGTTCATACTGAATAGAAGCATGAATTAGTTTTTCTACATATTTATTTGGAGATTCCTCTTTAATACCATCCTTAATAATTTGATTGATTTCAAGCCCTTCAGTCATAATCTAACCCCCATAAGCTGAATATCTTTTTCGAATATCAAATATGATTCTCTCAACATCTTCACGGTTAATTGCATCTTGAGAAAACTCCTCAAGTCGATTTAATTGTAATTCCAAATTTTTTTTGTCAATTTTATGTTGATGACCATCCAGAGTGGTCGGTATGGCTGTAATGTCATAAATAATTGCTTTACTCTTTCCTGGAAAACGTCTCAAAACACGTCCACGCCTTTGAATATATTCTTTTGGATTGCCCGAACTGCACATAAGAATTGCATTGCGAGTTGCTGGAACATCTACTCCTTCATCTAAACATCGAATTGCAACTAAAACATGATAATTTCCTCGTGAAAAATTATTAAGAAGGTACTCTCTTTCAGTTAAGTCTCCATATCTTTTCTGTTTTCGAATTGCATTCTCTTTACTGGTAAAACGGTGCTGAACAATATCGCCTTCTGTTCGTAGTAATTCTTGAACCGCATTAATCTGCTGGGGAGAACAATAGATAAGTGTATGTTTAATGAAATTGTTCCGAATTAATTCATCAATAATCATTTCAAATGCCGGATATTTAGTTGATGAATTTTTCAATATATCTTGTCGTTCTCTAAGTTTTTTTTCAAGACCCAATTGGTCTTTTGTCGTCTTATTTTTTTTATTTAATAAAATAGCAATTTTTCCACTTAATGATGAGTATTTATCCATTTCTGTTTTTGTTAATTCAACTATTATTGGATGATATTCATAAGGAGCTAGAAAAGTCTCTCCTGTGTCTGGATTAATTTCATTTATTGCTCTATGTAGATCAAAGGTATAAATAACTCCCCCAAAATAATCTAGTAAACCCTCAGTTCCTAACTCATCAAAATGTCGTTTAGGTGTGGCACTTAAACCAAGTCGATAATTATAGATCGATAATAGCCCCGCTAATCTTGTTATAGAACCAAGACCATGTACTTCATCACCTATAAGAAGAATTGAAGTTGTAGGTCCAACATCCTTCATTTTTTCAATAAATAAATCAGAAGATAGCGAATCGTGAGTAATTAAGATAATTAATTGGTTATCTCTCCCGAGTCGATTATTCAAGATTTTTTCTGTAAGTTCCTCTTTCCATTTCGGGTTGATACTACTTACATGAATAATTGGGACTTTGAGGGACATCTCTAATAATGCCTTTTCCCATTGATTAACAAGATGAAGATATGGTGCACTAATAATTGCTATAAGGTTACTCTCTCTCTCAAGAAGTTTTTCTAATGCTCCTATTGCAGTAAAAGTCTTACCTGTACCTGTCGCCATCTCAAAAATACCTTGACATCCATTATCAAACCATTTACCAATAGCTTCATTTTGATAGCCACGAAGATGAATTTTTGTTGGTTTCTCACAAACGAGAAGTGATGATGGATTTTGAGCATAATTAATTTTGGATAATATCTCTTCAATGTCGAGAGGGTCTCTATTTACAAGAGATATTACTTTTTGTTTTATTGCTTCAGGGAAAGAAATGACATTAGTTCGATTTGATTTATTATTCCATAAATCCTCAAAATCTTGGATATCTTCAACAATATAGGATTCTTGGTTCTCAATCCAATTAAAAAATACTTTAAATTTTTCTGAATTATATGCCCAACCATAAGCACTCTCATTGTTTGAGCCACTAAAAGTAATTATATTTCCTTCATTATCCTCCAATATTCCTACCTTCTGATGAAGAATTTCATATGCTTTATTTTTTTCTTTAATGTAACCAATTTTTACTTCTAAATATCCCTTGGCAATTAGCCATCCTAATACTTTAGTATAGTCATTCTTACATTTATCTTCAAATAGGTCAAGATCTTCAATTAAGCGTTCCTCAATAATTTTTTCTGGAGTCTGAATTCCTTTTTCAATTTGAGCATAATCCAACTCAGATAAGACTATATTTAATATAAATTTCATTTTACCATCATTTTTAATAAAATGTGAAAGGCCCGATGCGGCAATTAGAAATGAGCTTGATGAGAAATAACCTGTTATTCGTTTATAATAAATAGCTTCTTTTAAAATGGGAATATAAAAGCCATGTAAGATATTATCTTTTTCTGAAGTATATGAGTTTTTTAAGTTTAGATCTCGAAATGACATATAATATCAACAACATTTTATCATTTTTTATGATTAATAATTGTATCTATTAAGATATTGTTACAACTACAAACAGCTATCAAGCGGCACCTGATAGTCCAAACAAAGAGCATGTAGAAAGTCTATTTAGTTTATTCGTACCAACAACCCTGACATAACATGCTCAGTAAAGGTGTTTATTCCATGGACAAACAAATCAATGCTATGACCTGCCCCTTCTGCGACCCCGTCCCCTCCGACATCGTCCTCGCAAACGACCTCGCCTACGCCCGGTATGACCTCTACCCGGTCAGCCCCGGCCACCTCCTCCTCATCCCCTTCCGGCACGTGGTCTCATTCTTTGACGCAACCGGAGACGAGCAGGCCGCCCTGCACTCCCTCATCCACGCTGCCCGTCGGCTGTTGGATGAGCGGTATGCCCCCGACGGCTACAATATCGGGGTGAACATCGGGGCGGCGGCCGGCCAGAGCGTGATGCACCTGCATGTCCATGTGATTCCTCGGTATGTCGGGGATATGGAGGAGCCGAAGGGCGGGGTCCGGGGGGTTATTCCGGGGAAGAGGGGGTATTGAGAATATGAGGAGAGGTTAGTTTCCCAATTCAGGAAATAACCAGCACCTTTCGGTGAGCACTATTGCTATCCCATCTGTAGATACAGAGAGATTAGCAGGTGAGCATTTTTAGACCGCCACTTTTGTGCATTTTGATCAGGCCAATATCACCAAAGAATAGCTCTAAGAGAGGAGATGCTATTATGCTTGGATAACGTGACATTGTAGAGATAATCAACAGTTATGATAAATGCCTTGAGGAAGCCTGATGTATATCCCAATATCAGAACTTATTACACAACCAGAAGGCAAAACCCTTGAATTCAAGCGGGATCTCTCCTCCCCAAAGAACATCCTCAAGACGATAGTCGCCTTTGCAAATACTGCCGGTGGCCACATCCTCATTGGTGTTGAAGATAACTCCCACGAGGTGATCGGCGTACCTGATCCTCTGGATGAGGAAGAGAGGCTTTGCAGTCTGATCGCCGACTCCATTGCACCAAGGCTTGTTCCAGATGTCGAGCTCGTCTCTATCGGGGATAAGACCCTCCTTACGATCTGCGTCTATCCAAGCGGTCAGCGGCCACATTTCGTGAAGAGGGAAGGTCCTTTTGATGGTGTGTATGTCAGGCTCGGCTCAACCAACCGTAAAGCGGATCAGGAACTGATCACTGAACTTCAGCGAAGTGTCTCCGGTATCTCCTTTGATGAGATGCCAATGCCCGATCTCTCTTCAGATGATCTTGATATTGAAGCTGCCAGAAGACAATTCAGGGTTCGTAAGGATGTAAGCGAAGAAGAAATCCTCACGCTGAAGCTTCTGGTTCCGGTGCAGGGGAAGCTTGTCCCGACAATCGGCGGCATGCTCTTGTTTGGGAAGAAAAGAGAGTATTACTTCCCCGATGCCTGGATTCAGTGCGGGAGATTCATCGGGGTTGACAAGGCATACATATTCGACCATATCGAGATACATGAACACCTCCCGGATGCGGTCGAGAGTGTGATGCTCTTTCTTAAAAAACATGCATTCAGGGGTGCAGATTTCTCGGAGATCAGGCGTCGCGATGTATGGAGTATCCCTCTCACCATCCTCCGTGAGGCTGTCATTAACGCTATCGTGCATGCCGACTACTCCCAGAAAGGGGCGCCGATCAGGGTTTCTTTTTTTCATGACAGAATTGAAATCGAAAATCCCGGCATTCTCCTCCCGGGAATGACAATCGAAGACGTAAAACAGGGCGTCTCAAAGATACGAAACCGTGTCATTGCCAGGGTCTTCAGGGAGCTTGACTTAATTGAGCAGTGGGGCAGCGGGTTTCGCCGGATCTTACGGGAAGCAGAGGATCTTAGGTTACCTGAACCTCAGATCATAGAGATAGGGATGCGGGTAAGGGTCACTGTATTTCTCTCTGAAAATCTTGACATTACTACAATCGAACAAGTAACCGAACAAGTAACCGAACAAGTAACCGAACAAGTAAAAAAACTACTTCTGTCCCTGGAAGAAGAGCCGCTCAGTGTGAAGGAGGCGATGGAAAAACTCGGACTGAATCATCGTCCGACATTTATGTATGATTACGTAAAGCCTGCAATGAGTTTTGGATTTGCAGAGATGACACAACCGGATTCACCCAAAAGCCCTACACAGAAATACAGTCTGACGGCTAAAGGAAGGGCATTTCTCCGCCTAAAACAGGAAGATACGAACCATGGTCGATCTAACCGATGATAGAAGGATCTGCCCCTTCTGCACCCCCGCCCCCTCCGACATCCTCCTCGCAAACGACCTCGCCTACGCCCGGTTCGACCTCTACCCGGTCAGCCCCGGCCACCTCCTCGCAATCCCCTTCCGTCACGTGGCCTCGTTCTTCGAGGCAACCGCAACCGAGCAGGCCGCCCTCCTCTCTCTCGTCCATGATGCCCGTCGGCTCTTGGATGGGCAGTATGCCCCCGACGGGTATAATATCGGGGTGAACGTCGGGGCGGCGGCCGGCCAGAGCGTGATGCACCTGCATCTGCATGTGATCCCCCGGTATGCCGGGGATATGGATGATCCGAAGGGCGGGGTGAGAGGGGTGATCCCGGGGAGGAGGGGGTATTGAGAAGAGTGAAGAGGGAGATTCAGATTGAAACTCTCATGATTTCATGACAATAAAGATTATCATTCCACCTGACAATATTAGGATCGAGTCGATGCAATGAGCTTCTATAATGAAGTAATGAGGCAGAAAGAGAAGATCAGGCAGTTAGCCGCAGCACGTGGAGCGGTTAATATTCGGCTCTTCGGATCGGTAATCCGTGGAGAAGAGAACCCGGATAGTGACCTCGATATCCTTGTTGAATTTAAACCAGGAACAAGCCTCCTCGATCATATTGCACTCATCCATGATCTTGAAGATCTCCTTGGACGCAAGGTGGATGTTGTGAGCGAAAAGGGACTTCACTGGTTTATCCGCGATCAGATTCTTCAGGAAGCGGTTCCATTATGAAAGATGATCGATTATATCTGCTTCACATCCTTGAATCTGCTGAGAAAATAGTTTCGTACACCCACGAAGGCCGGGATGTATTTTTGGCAACACCCCTCATTCAGGATGCGGTAGTGCGAAATTTTCAAATTATTGGAGAAGCTGCAAAAAAGGTCTCTACAACCTTAAAATCTGAATACCCTCATATAAGATGGCGTGATATTGCAGGTTTCCGTGACATACTCACTCACAAATACATGTCTGTTGATATGGAGGAGATCTGGATCATTATTGACAATGAACTGCCTGAGTTACTGGAATCAGTACGAATGATTCTTGAAAGATATTCATTAGGCATCAAATAATACAGCGGAAGTAACGATCATTCAACTCAACACCATACAAAACAAACTCTGAGCCTAAAACCTCCAGAAAAATAATTTCAAATCAATACGATGACCTGCCCCTTCTGCGACCCCGCCCCCTCCGAGATCCTCCTCGCAAACGACCTCGCCTACGCCCGGTTCGACCTCTACCCGGTCAGCCCCGGCCATCTCCTCCTCATCCCCTTCCGGCACGTGGCCTCGTTCTTCGAGGCGACCGGAGACGAACAGGCCGCCCTCCAGGCTCTTGTTCATGATGCCCGTCGGCTGCAGGATGAGCGATATGCCCCCGACGGCTATAATATCGGCGTGAACATCGGGGCTGCGGCCGGCCAGAGCGTGATGCACCTGCATCTGCATGTGATTCCGTGTCAATGTCGGTTTACTTTTCCCCATTTCCGTCGGCGTAAAAATACCCAAATGCGTCGGGATAAAATTCCCCAGTTATGTCGGAATAAAAATCC
>NZ_JALJYG010000007.1 GCF_024170505.1 Methanocalculus alkaliphilus | reverse complement strand
CTGGAAATGATGGGGAAGAGATCGCTGGGGATGGCTGATTGTTGATTCGGAGTGATGAAATTCAACGGATCATGGGAGCTGCCTCGCAAAGTGAGATGAAGAGTCTCCCTGGGCGGCTTTTTCCGACCAATCTGTATTATGGACCGCGGAAAAGTTGAGGGATTTGGCTGATTCCTGGCCCGCTCTTGCGGCGGAAAAGCTCTCTCTCGGTGACGCTACGATAAAGGATGTGACCGAGTATTATGCGCAATCGGGCTATGCTGTGGAGATCCTCACCGGTGATCAAGGGCTCAAGGCCTATGAACCAGTCACACCTGTTGCCATACCCAGAAGAAGGCGAGGGCGATGATGCAATGGATACTGTTCGATAGGACCTGCCCGGCTTCTTCAGGGAGAACACGAATCCGGACGATATGGATAGATCGGGTGAGCTGCTGAAATAGAACGATTGGAAAGAGGCAAAGTCCAAGAAGGTGGTGTTTATCCAGGGGATATCACTCTTCTGTATCAGAGCCAAAGCCTTATGATCGTTATGCATCATACACCATACCTAACGAGATTCCATGACGGCAATCATCTACCAGACAGATAAACGATCCGGGATCACCTATGCCTACGAATCCATATCCTACTGGGATAAGGAGAAGAAGCAGTCACGTGCCAGGCGTACCCTCATCGGGCGGGTTGATAAAGAGACCGGCGAGATCGTCCCGACTGACGGGAGGAACAGAAGAGCAAAGAAGGGTGCTCCACCAGGGGCGAAGGGAGCAGATGCAACGGCAGAACATCCCCTGTACGAAGCCACCTGTCTGCCGGTGGCCACCGGGGAGAATCTGGGAATCACCATCCCCTCTGAAGTCCACAGATCAATGGAGATCAAACCCGGCGATATCTTCCGTCTCGTTGTCACCGGGGAGAACGGCACGCTTGTTCTGCGATATGAACGAATCCACGCCGTACAATCCTGATAGAGGAGAGAGAGTCCTTTCTCCGAGCCGTGGCAGAACCTCCAATGGAGCCGATGGGGTCTTTTCTTTCAATACCGGCGTTATTATGGCTCTTCCACCTTTTATTCCTTCGGGAGTGGCCATCGCGGATATCAGGTCCGGAAGAGCCGGTATCCGGAGCGGAAGGCACCCCTTCCTCATTCCGGATGACATCATCGGGAGGACCTCTTCTGGCATGTGGGGATGCTGCAGAAGTAGATGTATATATCGTCCCGTACGACAGAAGTAGAGTATGCCCGCCCCGGCAGATGACGAGCCGAAGATCTCTCTCCTCTATGTTGATGATGAACCCGCCCTCCTTGAGATAGCCAGGCTCTTTCTTGAACGGACAGGAGCCTATGTGGTCTCCACCTGTACAAATCCCCATGATGCACTCCGGATCATCCCGGAGAGGTCCTTTGATGCAATACTCTCTGACTACCAGATGCCCGGAATGGATGGGATCACCTTTCTCAGACACCTCCGATCCGCCGGCAATACCACCCCGTTCATCATCTTCACCGGAAGAGGGCGTGAGGAGGTGGTCATCGAGGCCTTAAACGAAGGTGCCGACTTCTACCTCCAGAAAGGCGGGGATCCGAAGTCACAGTTTGCCGAACTCTCAAATAAGATCCGGTATGCGGTAACCAGGAGACGGGCCGAAGAGGCAATCTCTGAGAGTGAGAAGGAATACTCCCTCCTCTTCAACCAGATGAACGCCGGTTTTGCAGTGCATGAGATCATCCTTGATGAACACGGCACCCCGGCCGACTATCGGTTCATCAACGTCAACCCCGCCTACGAGGAGATGACAGGCCTCTCAAAGGAGAGGATTATTGGCAGAACGGTCCGTACGATCCTGCCCGGAACAGAAGACTTCTGGATCGAGGCGTTTGGTGATGTTGCACTCACCGGGATCTCCCGTCATTTTCAGGATTACTCATCCGAGCTTGGCAGATGGTATGATGTACTCGCATACAGCCCGGGGTATGGGAAGTTTGCTGTAAGCCTGCAGGATATCACCGAGCGGAAGAGGGTCGAGGATGCGCTGCGGGCGAGCGAGGCGCAGAAGGGGGCTTTTCTGGACGGCATTGATATCAATATCGCGTACGTAACCCATGATCTTGAGATACTCTGGGCAAATAAAACCGCCGCTGCATCCGTAAAGATGGAGCCAGAGGAGGTGAAGGAGCGCCGTTGTTATGAGGTATGGGGGGATGCATCCGGCCCCTGCCCGAACTGCCCCACGGTGAAGGCATTCCGGTCCATGAAGAGTGAGCAGACGATCATCCACACCCCTGATGGGAAGTACTGGGACGAAAGGGCCGAGCCGGTCTTCGATGCTGAAGGGAGGATGATCGGTGTCATCGAGATTGCCCAGGATATCACCGACCAAAAAGCAGCAGAAGAGGCGCTCTTCCTGAAGAGTGCCGCCATTGATTCCTCAATCCATGGGATTGTCATTGCAGGTCCCGATGGGATCCTCAGGTATGTGAACCACACATTTCTTACCGCATCGGGATATGAATCACCCGATGAGGTCCTCGGGAGGCCGGCATCCGACTTCTATATATCAAAAGAGATAGCCGGGCAGGTTCTTTGGGAGACTCTGAACCGGGGAACATGGTCCGGAGAGATAGAGGGGAGAAGAAGGGACGGATCATCACTGCCACTGAAACTCTCGACCAACCTCGTCCGTGATACCTCCGGGACCCCCGTCGCCATGATGGGATCATTTGTCGATATCACCAGGCAGAGAGAGGCCGACTATGATCTTGCCATCGCAGAAAAACGGCTGATGGAAGCACACCGTCTCGCACATATCGGGATCTGGGACTGGGTGAGGGAGACGGATACCATGACGTGGTCGGAAGAGCTGTATGCGATCGCCGGGAGGGATCCGGCTCTGCCGGCACCAAACTATCGCGACCATCAGCCACTCTATACCCCCGAAAGCTGGGAACGTCTCAGGCCGGCCATTCATTCAACCTTCAGAACCGGTAAACCCTTCAGCCTGGAACTTGAGATGGTCCGCCCCGATGGCACGATACGAATCGTCCACGGACTGGGGCACCAGAGCCATGATATGAACGGCAATCTCATCGGACTTCATGGAACGGTGCAGGACATCACCGAACGGAAGCAGGCAGAGGCGACACTTCTGGAAAATAAGGAGCGACTGAATACAATTTTGGAGAATATACAGGATATCGTCTGGAGTTATGATCTTGACGCGAAAGGAAGATTCCTCTCCAGCTATATCTCACCTGCAGGCTCCAAAGTGCTGGGTATCACAGAAGAGGAGCTCAATCATGACTTTGCTGTATGGTTCTCGTATGTTCTTCCCGAAGACCTACCGAAGGTGCAGGGGACGATGGCGGACGGGATACAACAGAGGTCCGGACGATCGATGGAATACAGAATACAGAGACCGGATGGTTCAATACGATGGATACTCAGCAGTGGCGATCCCATCCGGCATGGGGATGGGAGCATCAGGGTGATCGGTACCGGGCGTGATATCACCGACCGGAAGGCTGCTGAGGACGCAATGCACACCATCAACAAAAAGCTTCAGCTCCTCTCAAGCATCACCCGTCACGATATCCTCAACCAGATCATGGTCATCCGGGCATATATTGATGTGACCCTCCCTGAGGTCGGCGACCCCGAACTGGTCACCTACCTGGAGCGGTCAAAGAAGGCTGTCACTGCCATCCAGAAACAGATCGGGTTTACAAAGGTGTATGAGGAGCTTGGTCTTCACACACCCTCCTGGCAGCAGCTCCCGGCCATCATCAAACAGACACAGGATGCCCGCCTCCCGATCCATCATGATTGCGAGGGGTATGCAGTCTATGCGGATCCAATGTTTGAGCGGGTCCTCTACAACCTCTCTGACAACACCATCCGGCATGCCGAGGGGGCAGAACATATCCGGATCCGGTGTGAGGAGCGGGATGGCGATCTCATCATCATCCAGGAGGATGACGGCCCCGGCATCCCGGATGACCAGAAGGAGGAGATCTTCGAAAAGGGCGTTGGCAGGAATACCGGGTTTGGGCTCTTCCTTGCCCGCGAGATCCTCGCCATCACCGGGATCTCTATTATCGAGACCGGGATCTGCGGCAAGGGGGCGAGGTTTGAGATCCGGGTCCCGGCGGGTGCATGGCAGAACAGCAGGGAGGGAAAGATATGAAGGAGCAGCCTGTTCGCATCATCTATGTGGATGATGAACCCCCCCTCCTTGAGATTGGAAAGATCTTCCTTGAACGGACCGGGGAGATCCAGGTGACTGTGGCAGGAAGCCCTGAGGAGGGGATACAGCTTCTTGCAACAGGCTCCTTTGATGCCATCGTCTCCGACTACCAGATGCCGGGTTGTGATGGGATCGCCTTTCTGAAATATATACGATCAAGGAATAGGTCCACCCCCTTCATCATCTTCACCGGGAAAGGGAGAGAAGATGTCGTTATTGAGGCATTAAACGAAGGTGCTGACTTCTACCTCCAGAAAGGCGGGGATCCAAAGTCGCAGTTTGCCGAACTCTCAAATAAGATTCTGTATGCAGTACGGCAACGGAGAGCAGACAGGGAGGTGCGGACTGCTGGCGAGCGATACAAGGCTCTTATAGCCGTCTCAAATACCGGGGCATGGGAATTTTCGTATGATACTGGTTTTCTCTGGTGCTCACCTGAGTACTTCGCCATGCTCGGCCGCGATTCCCGGGACTTTGACCTCTCCGGGAACCCCAATCTGGAGGAGGTCTGGATTGACCTGATCCATCCCGAGGATGGAAAGAGGGCTGCAGACCACTTCAGGAGATTCCTTGCAGGCAACAACTCCGGAATGTACGAAAACGACTTTCGGATGAGACATGCCGATGGGCACTGGGTCTGGATCTGGTCACGCGGGTGGCGGCTCCGGGATGAACAGGGAGAACTGACCAATATCACCATCGGAACCCATATCAATGTCACCGACCGGAAAGCCTCGGAGGAGGAGGCACGGGCAGCATATGAACAGCTTGCCGCATCTGAGGAGGAGTTGCGATCCCGGCTGGATGAGAACAGTGCAATCCAGCGCGATTGTGCCCTCTCCGAGGAGCGGTACCGGGCAATCTTTGAATATACCGAGGCACCGACCGTCATCCTTGAGGAGGATACCACAGTATCGCTGGCAAACAGTGCGTTTCTGGATATCTATGGATATAGCTTTGACGAGGTTGTCGGCAGGAGCTGGACGGAGTTTGTCAGCAGATCGGATCTCGACCGGATGAACGCCTACCACCAGCAGAGGAGGGAGGAGGGGGGAGCACCACCAAAACAGTACGAGTTTACGTTCATCAGCCGTTATGGCCAGGCCCATGCAGTCCACCTGACCGTCGGGATGATCCCCGGCACACGGCAGTCGGTTGCATCATTCCATGATATCACCGATCTGAAGAAGGCAGAAGCAGCACTCCGGGCGAGCGAGGAGCAGTACCGTGACTTCTTTGAGAAAGCCAATCTCCTTATCCAGAGTGTCGATGACACGGGCAGGTTTGTCTTTGTCAACCAGACCTGGAAGGAGAAGTTTGGCTATACCGACGAGGATCTCAGGAGCCTGACCCTCTTTGATATCATTCATCCGGACTCTCTTAACCATTGCCAGGCGACATTTCAGAGGGTTATTGCAGGTGAGGCCGTGGAGAATGTCCAGGCGATCTTTCTCACAAAAAGCAGAAGACCCGTATTCGTTGAAGGAAATGTCAGTTGCAGACACTCTGACGGAGAGATCCATACACGCGGCATATTTCACGATATCACCGGACGCAGACTGGCAGAAGAGAGGCTGAGGAGAAGCGAGGAGAGGCTGAAAACCATCCTCACCAATACCCCCGCAGTGGTCTACAGCTACACCGTCGATAAGGATGGTGTACCTGATATCGTCTTTATCAACGATACGGTGAACGATATCCTCGGCTATGCTCCCGAAGACTTCATCGGGAACATGGAGTTCTGGGCAGCCTGTGTACATCCCGATGATATGCAGGATCTCATGGCGGTGCCTGCCCGGCTCAGGGATAGCCCGCCCGTGGCGGTAACGTACCGGTTCAGGGATGCCGCCGGCAACTGGCACTGGCTACTTGACACCCAGATTGTTTCAAGGAAAAACGATGCAGAGCTGGAGGTGAACGGTGCCTGGATCGATATCACCGAGAGAAAAGAGATGGAGGACGAACTGAAGCTCTACCGGGAGAGGCTCTCCCAGGCACAGATCTTCGCCCGGGCAGGTACATGGGATTATGATATCGGATCGTCCAGGCTCTATTGGTCACCTGAATGCGAGGCCCTCTTCGGGCTGGAAGAGGGTGCGTTTGAAGGCACTTTTGAAGCGTTTCTCGACTGTATCCATCCTGATGACAGAGAATATGTCATCGAGACCAATAAGCCGATAACAGACCTGAAGGAAGGGATACCGCTTGAGTACGAGCACAGGATCCAGACAAAAACCGGGGAGATCCTCTGGGTGAGGGAGTCGGCAGGCGTCATCCGCGATCAGGACGGCCGGCCGGTCCGGATAGCCGGGTTTGTCATGGATATCACCGGCCGCAAGGAAACAGAAAACGCACTGTCTGATAGTGAGAGGCGTTTCAGAACGCTCTTTGAAAATATGAATGCCGGTTTTGTCCTCTTTGAGGTTGTTGAGGATGAGACCGGTGATCCGGTGGATCTTCGTATTCTTGCCGCCAATAATCGCTTTGCTGCCACGACCGGCTTGACGATGGAGAAGGTGGCCGGGAGGCTCCTGACAGAGGTACTTCCGGGGATAGAACGTGACAGGGCGGGCTGGATAGAAAAGTACGGGAGTGTCGGACAGAATGGGATACCACTGCAGTTTGAGGAGGGGTCAGAACTTCTTGGCTCGGATTTTGAGATCTCCGCCTACCAGGCAGGACCGAAACTCTGTGCCGTTACATTCACGGATATCACCCAGAGAAAAGCAGCGGAGGCAGCCCTCCGGGAGAGCGAGGATCGCTACAGCCGGGCAATTGAGAGGACCGGGGCGGGGTTATGGGACTGGGACATGATCAATGACCGGGTATTTTACTCCAAACAGTGGAAGAGGATGCTCGGGTATGAGGATCATGAGATCGAGAATACCTTCACCGGATGGATGAACCTCTGGCACCCCGATGAGACCGCCCGCATCATGAAGGCAGTCAGCGATCATCAGGAGGGAAGAGCGAATACCTACCAGGTTGAACACCGTCTTCGCCACAAAGACGGGAGCTGGCGGTGGATCCTCACCCGCGGCGACGTCCAGAGAGATGCAGACGGCAGACCGGTTCGCTGGACAGGGACCAATATCGACATCACCGAACAGAAGAAACAGGCAGAGGAGCTGGAGAGCTTCTTCAATGTTAATCTTGATCTGCTCTGCATCGCCGACCTTGAGGGGAACTTCATCAAGACCAATCCGGCATGGAGCAGTAGTATCGGATACACAACCGAAGAACTCAATAGACGGAAGTTCCTTGATTTTGTTCATCCTGATGATATGCAGGCCACTCTCGATGCAATCGCCGATCTTGGCCGGGGCGAAGAGGTCCTGAACTTCACCAACCGATATCTTTGTAAAGACGGATCATACCGGTATATCGAGTGGCGGTCGCATCCCAAAGGTACCCTGATCTACGCGGCGGCCCGGGATATCACCGAGAGGATAACCTATGAGGAAGCCCTCCATACCGCAAACAGAAAACTCCAGCTCCTCTCCAGTATCACCCGGCACGATATCCTCAACCAGGTCATGGTATCCCAGGGCTTCCTCGAGTTTGCCGGGGAGATGAGTGTGGATCCCGTTCAGGCACGCTACCTCGACGAAGTGAAGAAGGCCACGACCGCTATACAGCGGCAGATCGAGTTCACCCGGATCTACGAAGAGGTTGGTGTGAAGAAGGCGGCGTGGCACACCATCGATGATCTCATCATGGCAATCCCTGAATCAGATCTGCCTCTTCATGCAGTCTGTGGCAGACACCAGGTGCTGGCTGATCCGATGATAGTCAAGGTCTTGTATAACCTGATGGAGAACACGATCCGGTATGCGGAAGGGGCAACCGCCATCACGATCACCTGCACCCCTCGGGAGGCCTCCCTTCTGATCACCTGGGAAGATGACGGCCCCGGCATCCCGGATGACCAGAAGGAGGAGATCTTCAAAAAGGGCGTCGGCAGAAATACCGGGTTTGGGCTCTTCCTTGCCCGCGAGATCCTCGCCATCACCGGGATCTCTATTATCGAGACCGGGGTGTATGGAGAGGGGGCGAGGTTTGAGATCCGGGTCCCGGCGGGTGCATGGCGGGGTGGACCTGCCTGATACCGGGGGGGGCACCTCTTTATTTTTCCTGCTCTTCCTCCTCCCCCAATACCAGGTGCGAGTTGATCAGAAGCGATCCCGGCACCGGCCCGCCTGAGAAGATGCCAACATCGGTCAGCTCCTTCATGATCCGTGCATACTCTTCCCGGTTCTTCTTCTCCTGCCGCTCATAGTCGCCGGGGATGTCTGCGTTGTAGCAGATCATAGTGCATAATTCAGGCAGCTGGACATGCCTGCCATCCTCATAGATCCTGCCGCGACAGTCCCCACCGATCCGGTGATGGGCATAATATTCCATGAAGAATGCCCCGTCATCCATGCCAAATGCGAACATGAGCCGGCCGCTGCCATAGGGGAGGGAGCCGGGAGTTCCATCCCGGAGGTGTTCGTCTGGGATCTTCAGGTCATGGGGTTCAAAGAGCTCGATGAAGACTCGCTGGATGGCTGCTCGGTCAGAGGGCATGGGGATCATCTCTGTTCACCACAGCGATATATCAATCTCTCTTGTAGGGGTAACACCAGGAAACTGTACCACCACCTCTCTCGATCAAGAAACATCTCCGGGGGGCAGTTCAGGAAGAGAGATAGTATTATGGTGACGAGAGTAATATAGTTAAAATATGCATACAATAGTTGAAAATTATTTCAACCAAATGCGGATCGGAGAGGGCATTGATCATAAGAGAATGGAGGTCTTCCCACTCTTCTCCTCCCAGGATAGCGGTTTTGAGTACCTCACGCTGAGCCAGGCCCTTGAGCAGAGCCGGATCCTCATCACCGAAGTGAACAAGGAGGGGAGAGTGCCTGAGCTCATGGTGGTGAACAAGGATACGATCCCTGTCCTGCTCATCGATGGCGAGGAGATTACCGGGGCCAAGCAGAACCGTGTGCTGAACACCAGCATCCTCGTCCCCGGGATGGCGGAGCTGATCATCCCGGTCAGCTGCACCGAGCAGGGTCGATGGTCGTACTCAGGCTCATCCTTCTCGGACTCCGGAATCATGATGGATTGTTCAATCCGGGCAAAAAAGATGGCGTCGGTCGGGGAGTCCATGCGGCATCAGGAGAGCAGGGCATCGGACCAGCGTGAGATCTGGGATGAGATCTCCCATCGATCAATGAGGGCAGATGTCTCGTCGCCGACCGGGGCTATGAAGGATATCTTCGAGGCCAGGGCCCCGGCAATGAAGGAATACCTTGATGCCTTCCCAATCCGGCAGGGACAGCAGGGGATTATCATCTCCCTAGACAAACGGCCGGCAGGAATGGAGTTCCTCTCCCGCCCGGATGCCTACACCCGCATCCACGAGAAGCTGATCCGAAGTTACGTCATGGAGGCATTGAGCGAAGAAAAAACACCAGCGCGACCGCCCCGGAAGCCGGAGAGTCCGCAGGATCTCCTCAAACGGATCGCGGCATGTAAAACGGAGTCATTCGCTGCCGTGGGGCTGGGTACCGATATCCGTCTCGAAGGGGGAGATATCATCGGTTCTGCACTTCTCCATAAGGAGAGCGTCATCCATATGGCATGCTTCACCGGCCACACCGGGCGTTCTACCCCGGAGAATGAGCGGATGGCGGGATACCGCACCCGGCGGAGATCCTATGGCTCGCGGGGAGAGGGACCGGTGCTGTACTGAAGTCTTTGCGGATGGAGAAAGGGGTGGCTATTGGTATGTCCTCTGCTTTCCCCGTATTTTTTGCATTAGTATGGAGAAATCCGGTTCATTTGGGTCGGGTCTGAGGAGGATTGGGTGGTTGATCCAAAGAGAGATGCCGGGATAGGTTTTGCCTGCCATACCTGGTTTCCCGGGATGGGGACCCTCTTTTGCGAGCCAGAGCACAAACAAATAATATACAATACTCCAAGTCATCGAGGATGCGAATACTGGATCTTCGCTGGGTGCAGATTAGGTATTATATTCTGGTGGATCTGGGGAGACCAAGACCGGATTGAGAGAGGATACGCGGGGAGCCGAAGGGCGGGTCCAGGGGGTGATCCCGTGGAAGAGGGAGTATCAGGAGAGATTCCCCGTATCATAGGAGGACGGGGGTCAGATTGATCATGTGGATACTATAGACCCCGATCATCACTGGTATCTTTATCAGACGATCGTGAAAAAGGGATGAAACGAAAATAATTATTTCTGCACAAGCGTATCGGCACAGGAATGTTCGGCCACTTTCTGCTCCATCTCCAGCATAAGCTCATCACGTTCTGCCTGAATCTTTCGCTCGTTCTGAATATTTTTAACCATAACAGCAAAGACGAACATCCCGGCGGCATTAGCAAGGATCATCGGAATAGATACTCTGCTGACAATTTCAAGTGCCATATCAAATGGTCTGACCATCAGAAGTGTGAGTGCCATATGGAACACCTCCATCAGAATGGCAAATGCGACGGCAATCGTTGTGCCCGCAAACTTCCTCTTATAGTATATCCATATAAGTCCACCAAAGAGCCCGGCAAAGACCGCTGAAATAGAGCAGGCATAGATGGTGATACCTCCCATACTCAGACGATAAGCGGCCCCGATCAGCCCTGCGCCCATCCCAACCCAGGGACCCGCAAGCAGGCCCGCGACCATCGGTCCAAGATCGCGGACATTCACAACCGATCCGAGGAACTCGATTCCGCTGACTGATCCATAGATGGAGAGGCCGCCAAAGAGGAGGATAAGGATTATCCGGGTTTTTATCGTCGGATTTCCATCCAGGATCTCCGGGAATATCCTGCTCCGTGTCAGGAGATATGCGGCAACGATGATGACACAGATGAGCTGCAGGAGAACATTGAGCTGGGTGAGAATTGCTCCATTCATAGTAAATGCCAGAAACAAGTTGTTTGTGATTAATTATTAACTGGTGAGATCACGCCCCATTTTCGGGATCGTATGAATGGGCTTTGCTTCTCCACTATTTCGTATCACCAAAGCGTACCAGTACCCGCCCCACCACGAGACAAAACACCTGCCTTCGGTGGGCGCTTAAGAGCTATCGACGGAAGGTGGCCATAGTGTAATGTACAGATAAAAGTATACACATATATATGCCTGTGTACTGTTTTTTATGAGAAATCGGGTCTTATTGCCGAAGCAGAGGTTTATAATGCCGAAGAACCAGTTTTATTGGTATTGTTATGGTAAAGAGTACTATTATATTCACATTCTGCCTCGCACTGGCTTTCATGCTTGCCGCAGGATGCACAACCTCTGAAGAGACCGGCGATCCGGGCCTCAGAGGGATCGGGGAGATGACGTTCATAACAGAAGAGCATCCCCCATTCAACTATATCGAAGACGGGATTGTCAAAGGGATCTCTGTAGATATCCTGCTTGCAGCACTTGAAGAGATGGGAACCCCGGTACCAAGAGATGAGATCAAGGTACTGCCATGGCATACCGCCTATGATACCGTCCTCTCAGAGAAGAATACCGTCCTTTTCAGTATAATCAGGACCCCGGAGAGGGAAGAGCTCTTCAAATGGGCGGGACCATTTGCAACTGGGGTCTTTGTTATCTTTGGAGAGCTGGATCGGGGATTTGAGATCTCCACACCGGATGACCTGAAGCAGTACCGAATCGGGGTTGTAGAGGGCGATTATTCAGCAGTTCTGATTAAGGATATGGGGGTTCCAGAGACAAACATCATTGTCGCCGAGGATGCACCAGAGCTCATCTCTCTCCTTCATGATGGGGAAATTGATCTCTTCTGTTATGGAGATTTTGCCGGCAGGTACTTCATTGAAAAGACAACTGATGATCCAGACCATTTCGGTATTGTCTACAGAATTGAGAGCAATGATCTCTATTTTGCCTTCAACAGGGAGACACCCGATCATCTCGTCGAGGCATTCCAGGAATCCCTTGAAACCCTCCGTTATCAGCCCGACCAGACCGGAGTAACAGAATACCAGAGGATCCTTTACAGCTACATTGGCGCTTCGTATGATCCGGATCCCTCCATCACAAGAGAGAAGGTGATTGAACTCGTCAACCTTACAGTTGATGCCATAGAGAAGGACGCACCAGCCACCCTCACGAGAGTCAATGCCGGTGAGCATCCCTTCCGGGACAGAGACAACAGGGCACTCTATGTCTTTGTCTATGACACCAATGTAACGATTGTTGCCGAGGCTGACAACCCACGCCTTATCGGGGTGAGCATGAGAGGGAAGACCGATATTGAAGGTACACCTTTCCGCGACCAGTTCACTAATATTGCCCTGGCAGAAGGTTCAGGCTGGATCGATTATAAATGGACCCAACCTGAAAAGAATGGGATCTATCATAAATCAGCCTATTTCCAACTGACTGAGGGGAGCGATAACAACCAGTACATTGTCGTCAGCGGATTATATACTGCCAACCCAAATCTCCCCCACCAGGATTGAGATTGAACAGCCAGAAGACCGTTCCTGGGGGGCAGAACCCTCTGGAAATTCTTTTCTTGTATCAGAAGCCGGAGTAAGACCACTCTCGTCCTGAGCTCAGATATGATACTCTTTGCATTTCATTTGGTACCGTTCTGAGTCTGGCGTCGCTCCCCTTCCTCATCAGATACGAATTGATCACCATATCCCCCGGCACCGGGCCACCCGAGAAGATCCCAACTTCCACAAGCTCCCGCTCGATCCGCTCATACTCTTCGCGGCTCTTCTGCTCCTGCCGCTCCCGGTCGCCGGGGATCGTGTCGTTGAAGACGACCATGGTGTTCAGCTCGGGCAGCTGGACATGCCTCCCATCCTCATAGATCCTGCCCCGGGCATCCCCGCCGATCCGGTGATGGGCATAGTACTCCATGAAGAATGCCCCGTCGTCGGTGCCAAATGTGAACATGAGCCGGCCGCTGCCGTAGGGGAGGGAGCCGGGGGTTCCATCCCGGAGGTGGTCGCCGGGTATCTTCAGATCATGGCGTCCGAAGAGCTCGATGAATTTTTTCTGGATGGTTGATCGATCAGAAGGCATAGGGATCATCTCTGGCATCTGCGGTGATATAGTCATCTCCCGTATCCGGGACAGGACCGGGAGCCGGAGAGTCCACAGGATCTCCTCAAACGGATCGCGGCGTGCAAAACGGAGTCATTCGCTGCCGTGGGGCTGGGTACCGATATCCGTCTCGAAGGAGGGGATATCATCGGTTCTGCACTTCTTCATGAGGATTGTGTCATCCATATTGCATGCTTCACCGGCCATACCGGGCGCTTTACCCCGGATAATGAGCGGATGGCGGGATACCGCACCCGGCGGAGAACCTATGGATCACGGGATGAGGGGCCGGTGGTGTATTGAGGGGAGGGTTCAACCTGATACAGAGCCGTCATTCATATATTGGGGATTGGGGGAATCTGGTTTGGCCAATGAGATCCAGGGGTGATGGACATGCCGTCAGCCTGGTATACCCCATTTTGGTTGCATCACCGTATTCAGTGCAGCCTTGATACCATGAGCGTCTCCAACAATCACCAGATCATGTTTACCCACCTTATTATCACTGATATCTTGATATAATAATCACTAAAATGCGATAGTATGAACACGACAGATTATCACTGATATGTTTAAATAGGTATCGCACTATAGTGATAGAATGACGCCATGGCAACCTCAGATGAAAATCAAATACTGGATCATATAAAACGAACACTCAAAATCAGTGAGAACGCATCGTTTGCATGGGAGGTCCCGATTTTAGAGGGTCTTCCATTCAGAGCCGATTTGATTATCGAAGACATATCCAAAAAATACATTATCGAGATCACATCACGGCTGACCATCGATACCATTGGACGCCAGCTCGTTTTGAAAACGCTTTTAGGATCGACGGAATTGAATAATACAGCTCCAGAGTTCGTCATCGCAAGCAAGCTGATACCATCGGAGATCGAGAGGATCGCCAAATCCTGCGATATCCGGATCATCACAGTACCATACCGGTCAAAGATCACCAGCAAAAGTGTTCCATCAGATGTACGCCGTATCGAAAAGATCAGTTCGCCAAAAGCCTGGAGGATCGTAATGATACTCCTCATCGGAAATGCAACCTCCGTCCGGCAGATCTCCCTGAAAGCAGATGTCTCATACGGGTGGGCCCATGCAACCGTGAAGAGTCTGATTGCAAAGGGAATCGTCGCTGAAAACAAGTATTTTCAACTCCATGATATTCCCAAGCTGCTCAACGGTATAGCATGGGAACGCCCATTTGAGAAATTATTTTATGACGAGAGGGTTCTTCCGGAGAGTGATGCCATATCAGCCGCCCGGATGATCACCCGTATGTGCGACTCCCAGGATATTGAATGTGGGTTCACATCTTTTACAGCAGGAGGGATCTACACACAATATGGGTTCCGCCATGACTCGGTTTATGTCTATATCACTGAGAAGCACCTCGATCAGTTCCTCGATTCTTTTGAAGCCACAGAGAAGCAGGGAATTACGGTCAGGGTATACAAACCGGATCGGGACGTCTTCTCCGATACTCGTATGATCGAAGATATCCGGCTGGTATCGCCGGCACAGACCCTGCTTGATCTTGCAGGGATGGGCTACAGTGGCCGTGACCTGACCGTACAACTCGTGGAGAAATATGCCCGTTTATGAAGTGCCCGTTTCTCTGATCGAAGCCTCGTTAGCGGAGCTTGCGGAGATCTATCGCTGGGTCAATGACCGGGAAAGTCCGGAGCAACCAGTCACAGTTCTGATTGGAGGATGGGCAGTCTACTGTTATAACCCGTGGTATGGGTCGATAGATATCGACCTGGTTACAAATTCGAGAAGAAAACAGCACCTCATGCGTCATCTTCTGGAGACTCAGGGGTTCATCAGGAGGCGTAATCCTCCGTTTCGCAATTGTATTGTAAAGGTAACTCCACATAAAGGCAATATCATCATCGATTTTATTTCACGGGATGAAAAGAATTGTTTCGAGGGTCGGGTTGAGAAATGCCCGATGACACTCCTCAATGGCAGGACAATTCAGAAAGAGATAACACCGGGATCATTAGTCACCATCCCTGACCGTTCTCTCTTGCTCCTCTTGAAAGTAAAAGCTGCATGGGATCGTGCATACCGTATTCAGCAAAACACCTCAGACAACGAGGATTGGGAAAAAGGCAAACTCCGAAAAGACAGGGCGGATATCCTCTCCTTGCTTGACCCCCATAATGGGGGGATGGAACTCGATATCATGTTTCTGGGTGAGATGATGCAGTTGTATCCATTTCTTTTGGACGTCATCTCAATAATCCCTGATGACCGGGATGCTCTCCAGATGTACGGGCATATGAATCGTGAGACTGCACAAATTGTGATTGGAGATCTCCTTCGCATTATCAGGTAAATGCCATCCGCTTATCCGGAACAAGAGAAGATCCCATATCGATTGTTCAGATACTCCCCATGTATCCACAATCCACAGATCATCATTTCTCCAACAGTTACGCCTATCACTCCCCACCTGCTCCTTCTGTAGCCCCGGCCACTCCGCCATCATCCCCTTCCGGCACGTGGCCCCGTTCTTCGAGGCGACCGGGGCTGAGCAGGCCGCCCTCCTCTCCCTCGTCCATCATGCCCGTCGGCTGCTGGATGAGCGGTATGCCCCCGACGGCTATACTATCGGCGTGAACATCGGGGCGGCCAGAGCGTGATGCATCTGCACCTGCATGTGATCCCCTGGTATGCACATCTTCAAGGATAAAACAGTTCATCTACAAGGTTGCTGATTGGAATCTGCAAATGATCAGCGACGTCTTTGAGTATTTTTCGAAACGTCCCAATACGAATCGGATCATGAAGTGGAACGGTAATTGTGTGAGACCTTTCATTCGCTGTCGTTTTGAGTCTTGCATGGCTCCCCGTCTGGTGAACAAGCCTGTACCCTTTTGCAGAAAGCAGCTGTATTAATTCAGTGCCACTGACATTCCGAGGGGTTTTCATACGACAATTAGCTCATCCTTAACCTGATGGAGCCTGATAATACGGGGTCGTTCATCCTCCTCAAAATGGCAGGATACGGCATCATGCACCATTGCCTTCAATTCTTCGTAACTGTCGGCCTGAGTAAAGATAGAGTGGCCAAGCGAGTAAGCCTCATACCCTCCCTCCGGGGATTCCTCGACAATGAATATGATTTCCTTTTCTCTGTACATTGCCTTCAACAAGGTATGGTCTGTATTCCATCGTAAAGAAAGTATCATCTCCCTCCCCCCCCACCGGTCCCATCAGCGGCCACATTTCGTGAAGAGGGAAGGTCCTTTTGATGGTGTGTATGTCAGGCTCGGCTCAACCAACCGTAAAGCGGATCAGGATCTGATCACTGAGCTTCAGCGGAGTGTCTCCGGTATCTCCTTTGATGAGATGCCAATGCCCGATCTCTCTTCAGATGATCTTGATATTGAGGCTGCCAGAAGACAATTCAGGGGTCGTAAGGAGGTAAACGAAGAAGAGATCCTCACGCTGAAGCTTCTGGTTCCGGTGCAGGGGAAGCTTGCCCCGACAATCGGCGGCATGCTCTTGTTTGGGAAGAAAAGAGAGTATTACTTCCCCGATGCCTGGATTCAGTGCGGGAGGTTCATCGGGATTGACAAGGCATACATCTTCGACCATATCGAGATACACGAACATCTTCCGGATGCGGCCGGGAGTGTGATGCTCTTTCTTAAAAAACATGCATTCAGAGGTGCAGATATCTCGGAGATCCGGCGTCGCGATGTCTGGAGCATCCCTCTCACCATCCTCCGTGAGGCAATTATCAACGCTATCGTCCATGCCGATTACTCCCAGAAGGGAGCACCGATCAGGGTGTCATTCTTTGATGACAGAATTGAGATCGAAAATCCAGGCATTCTCCTCCCGGGAATGACAATCGAGGACGTAAAACAGGGAGTGTCAAAGATACGAAACCGGGTTATCGCCAGGGTCTTCAAGGAGCTGGATCTCATCGAGCAGTGGGGCAGCGGGTTTCGCCGGATTTTACGGGAGGCAGAGGATCTTGGGCTGCCTGAGCCCGAGATCATAGAAGTGGGAATGCGGGTGAGGGTCACCGTGTTCCTGAAAGAAGTTCTTCCTATAGAAAACATATACAGACTTGTGCGTGAAAGAGATGCACAGCCTGAGTTGCGGCCGGAGTTACAGCCGGAGTTGGAGCCCGAGTTGATGCAGGAAACAAAGAGAGAGTCGCCACTTTCCCATAAAGTAATAATTCATCTCAGTATACGCGATATGGGCATGTCTGAACTTGTAGAGAGAGTAGGGCATAAGAGTGTTTCAGGAGAGCTTAAAAAACAAGTCAGATACCTGCTGAATCTTGAATATATCGAGATGACCATACCTGATAAGCCCAATAGTAAAAATCAGAAATACCGTTTAACAGCGAAAGGAAGAAAATTTCTATCCCAAATTACAAGCGGGAAATGAGACTGACAAGAGAGAAGACGCTACGAAATATGGTTTTGGATTTCTATTGAGTCTCTGACATATGTCGTCATTTTGACTCTTCTTTAGAATTCTGATCGGCCGGGTTTCCCTGTTGTAGTACTGGTCGAGTAATAGGCGTAGGGTTTCCCCTGGATATACCTGATCTCAAGGGACTTCTTTATCATCTTGCGCTTGTTTGGCAAGCCACTTTTTTGCCCGGTCTTTTATGGAATACCATTGGGGAATGGTACTCTATCGATCTTTATTAGGTTGTGCAGTATCCGTTCGATGAAAAGAGTGTTATGTGAAGAGATTATGCCCTATGAGTCGAAGAGTCCGGGCTCAATCATTCTCCAGCAGTTCGATGATGCCGTGGTTTCCATCAAGGCGGATCCGCTGACCGGTCCTGAGTGTGTCGGTGGCTCCTGCCAGAACAACTGACGGAATGCCATATTCCCTGGCAACGAGTGAGCCGTGCGTCATAACACCACCGACATTGGTGATCAGTCCGGCAGCATTGAGGAAGAGCGGTGTCCACCCGGGATCCGTATGAGGTGCAACAAGGATCTCACCCTGGCGGAGTGCAGCATCGCCGGGGTACAGGATGACACGGACAACCCCTTCTGCCACACCTCCCGAGGTTGCAATTCCGGTGAGCCCACCATCACCGGCACCCTCAGGCATGGCTCCACGGGGTACTTCACCATCACTTGTGATAACCGCCGGAGCACGAAGCGTCTGGTGGCGGTGAAAGTCTGCTCTTCGCTGGTTGAGATCGATATCAAGAGGTTTTTTGGGGTCCCTCAGTGCAGACTGAAGTTCGTCCATCGTATACATCCATACATCCTCTGCCTCTCTGAGCCCGCCTTCTCTCTTCAGGAGCTCTCCTGCAGCCAGCACCTGATGTCTCGTCTCGGCGATAAGCTGGGAGAGAGCGTATTTGGTGATT
This sequence comes from Methanocalculus alkaliphilus, assembly GCF_024170505.1. Classification (NCBI taxonomy): domain Archaea; kingdom Methanobacteriati; phylum Methanobacteriota; class Methanomicrobia; order Methanomicrobiales; family Methanocalculaceae; genus Methanocalculus; species Methanocalculus alkaliphilus. The sequence goes on along the minus strand of NZ_JALJYG010000007.1, from coordinate 82,544 downwards.
TCCCGGATCGAGAGATATTTCCTGTATCGCAAGGCAAAGGCCCTGACCAGGCGGGGTTTCAGGAATCCGAAAAACCCTCGCCGTGCTGCCTTCTCAAGGTCCGCGATCACATCCTCTGCCCGTGCTTCCAGCTCCCTGATCTGTCTTCGATGGCCGCCTCGAACTTCCCTTCGCAAGGACGCTCTGACCGATTGGAGGAGCATTGATGGAGCCTCATCATAGCGGGGACGGCTAAACTCAATCTCAGATGGCGCCCGGAATCCATACCGCTGAAGATAGGTCGTAAATGCAGATACAAACAGATCTCCATCATCCACACGGCGAATCTCCTCAAGATCACCTCCATGTATGATAGCATCACGCACAGGAGAAGAATCACGGGCACGATCCGTGATATCCCCGAGTTCAAGCATCATGGTTGTCGTGACGTTCTCTGACAACCCCCGTTCAAGCGCCTCAAATTCATCATCCGATGGATTGGAAACCCTCCTGAGGAGAGCCCGGTAGACGAAGATGTTCCAGAGGAGCAATGCCTGTTTCATGGCAGTCCAGACAAATTCCTTATTCTTCTCGAGGGCCATCCGTATGCGGTCTTCCCCAGTTTCTGCCGAGCGGATGGCCAGAATCATCTCCCCCACCGACTGATCCGCCCATCTCCGGCTTCTTGCAGGCACCTGTTCATAGGTTTTCGTGACCAGCCCGTGGAGAATGGATAAAAGTGTCAGGCAGATGGTATACCCAAGGCGCAGCCCGGCGATGAGAGACCTGCCAGGTGATAGCCCACGGAGCAGGGAAACCTCTGCCATCTCATCACGCCGCCGGAAAACGATGTCATCAAGCAGGTACACAGACTGCTGGTCAAACTCACTGAGCCCTTCCCTGAGATAAGGGAAGAGCCTCTTTGAGGTAAGAAACGGAGTAACATCGAAGTATACGAGGCCCCCGGCAGTTGCCCCGAGGGAGCCGGTTGCAGGGGCAAACCCGATCCGGTGAAACAATGCATCCATCGTCTGGATCCAGTAGTCGACGACGAGCGGGGGCATCGCCTCGGTCATCCCCTGCCGGTGATTCCAGCTATAGTAGACATGGAGGCCATCACCATCCGGTCGCGGTTCTGGAATCGGAAAAAGTGTCGTAATAGGACGCGATTGCAGTATCCAGAGATATTCACCTTCAAATGACCACTCGATATCCTGTGGAGATCCAAAGAGCCGTTCAATTGCCTCACCACCTGCATACAGCTTTTGTATCTGTTTTTCTGTCAGGATGTGAACATCCAGTCCTCCTCCGTCTTGCGTTATTTTATTGCCTGTATGCACCTCAATTCCCAGAACCTCACCAGTTCTCCGATCCAGACGGATGTTTTCTGCTGTGACTGTTCCGGAGACGACCCCCTCACCCGGTCCGAAGGCGGCATCAATAGATGCAGTCGTTCGCCTTCCACTCACCGGATCGGCGGTGAAAAGTACACCGGAGATATCGGCTTCAATCATCTGCTGAACCACAACAGCCATCGAGACATCCCGGTGGGGAATGTTATTGGCTACACGATATGAGACAGCCCTGTCAGTATAGAGGCTGGCCATACACTGAAGAATTGCACGGGTGATGGCTTCGATGCCGGTTATGTCAAGAAGTGTGTCATGCTGGCCGGCAAATGACGCGGTTGGAAGGTCTTCTGCCGTCGCACTTGAACGGACACTATAGGAGGCCTTTGCATCAATACGACGCTCAATAGCTTTCAGAACATCGAAAGGCAGCTCTTTGCCCCGGATCTCGTCTCGTATTCTGCCTGCCAGATCATGCAGTGCGTCGCTCTCTGCCGCAGAAATACTCTCAAGCTCATCAATCAGCCGGCTTATCGTTGGATCATCTGTGAGCTTGCGGTAGAGGGTTGTTGTCAGGCAGAAACCTTCCGGGACGGGAAATCCGGCATGGATAAGTCTGGCAAGATGTGCACCTTTCCCTCCTGTCCGAGCCTTATCACAAGCCCAAACCGCAACCAGATCCAGAATAACGTTCTCTGAACCAGCGTCTGAGGATGGCATATACGGCGATATACTCCTCATCTAGCATAAAATGATGCTCGTCTTCAGATCATTTTGTTTTCCGGGTTCAGGCAACAGGCTCATCCTGCACCCTGCATATCTCTTCACAACCATGGCTTGTCCAGCCTATACTCCAGAATCATGGCACTATTACATTGCTGAAGATCTGAATGACACCTCTCCTCGTGAATACTCCTCGCAAGCTTTTCCCGGCTTTCACCTGGTTCGACCTCTACCCGGTCAGCCCCGGCCACCTCCTCCTCATCCCCTTCCGGCACGTGGCCTCATTCTTCGAGGCGACCGAGGCCGAACAGGCCGCCCTCCTCTCCCTCGTCCATGATGCCCGTCGGCTGCTCGACGAGCGGTACGCCCCCGACGGCTACACTATCGGCGTGAACATCGGGGCGGCGGCCGGCCAGAGCGTGATGCATCTCCATCTGCATGTGATCCCACGGTATCAAGGGGATATGGAGGAGCCAAAAGGCGGGGTGAGAGGGGTGATCCCGGGGAAGCAGGGGTACTTGAGTGGGATTCATTGTTGAAATAAAAGAAGAGCTTCACCATTTCTCAAGCCATTCTTCCCGTGATATACCAGCCTGGCGGAGAATTCTTTGAAGAAGATCCACTCCAATTTCTTTCCGGTCGGGGTTTGGAAGAGTAAGAACCAGATCACCACGAATCATGTATGGATGTTTCCGCCCTGGAACGGACCATCAAAGTCCATTTTTCTGAGCGTCCTAACGAGTTCTGCCCATGAGACCGGGTGTATTTTATGCCCTGACACTCTGATCCAACCGGGTCAGTTCTTCGATAGTACAATTATCAATCGGTGGAATCAAGAGGCCACGACGGAGACGGACAATGATCCATCCATCTATTACTTCCTTGAGGTTTTCCCGGCACTCTTCAAGGGTCTTTCCTGTCGCATACACTCCAGCCAGTTCTGGTACTTCCCCGTAATAGGGTTCATCATCCTCGATTATTTCATATCGTGCATGTGACAGGGCTTTTTCAATATATTCCAGGATCATGATAATCGCATTTCCCAATAGATACAGAGTACTTCTTCCAGAGCCGTTCACTATTCATTCTTTTATACTGTAAAAAAAGTTACTGAAGATCTGGATGACACCCGTCCGCGACGGGTTAAGACGGCTGACACGTTCAAAAGCAGTATTATGTGTTGGTGAATTACTCATCGCTCGAACCATAAGCGATATCCACGTGGAGATCTTCTTCTGTATAATGACGTGGAATCTTGCGTACCCCGAGAAGTTCTTCCCATTGCCAGCGTTTCAGACCAGCAAGTGAAGCAGCCTTTCCTGAGGAGAGTATCCCTCTCATATAGAGAGCAAGGGCAAGTTCCTGGTGGAGGGCAGACTCTACTCCATCCGGGGGAAGGCGAAGTGCAGAAACAATCTCCCGGGGGATGGTGATAGTTATGTCAGACATACATCTTCCTCGTGGATAAGAATTGTATAGAAACCGTATAATACTAACGGATGCCGGCCATTCTCCCAGAGATTGTACACATGCTCAAATGGGATCATACGTTCGCCCGGTTCGACCTCTACCCGGTCAGCCCCGGCCACCTCCTCCTCATCCCCTCCGGCACGTGGCCTCATTCTTCGAGGCAACCGGAGACGAACAGGCTGTCCCCCCCCTCAGACAAAATAGACCAAATAGACCGACACCCCCACAATAGCGACCGCCAGCGCCCAGGCCCCCGTATTCCAGCCGTAGATTTTTGTCCCATCGAAGGGGAACCCGCCGGCCACACGCAGTGGCAGCAGATTCACAACGGCGATGGCCACATTGAACAATACACCAAACGAGAAGGCAGCCTGCCAGTACCCCTCGGTGATCCCGGCCAGATGATGGAAGACAACAGCAAGCATACTGCTGGCAACGGGGCCAATGAAGTAGATCAGCCCGTTGACACGTGCATTCTCCGGGCTTGCATATGACCAGTCCGTCTGACGGATATAGGTGGAGCCAGAGAAGGGATAGATGCCCCTGAGCAGGGAGATCCCGAGGTAAAAGATGCTGCCCGGCATATTCTCCCGGAAGTACGTCTTCAGCCCGAAGAACCGGGCGATGAGTGCATGGCTGTACTCATGCCCGATAAAACTGATGAGTGCCAGCAGAGCCAGGTAGGGGAATACAGCCACGGCAAAACCACCCCAGAGGGCAAAGAGAAGCCAGGGAATGAGAAATCCGGCAAAACCGACGGAATGGTTATACAGCGAACTACTCTCCCCGATACCCTCCCCCGGCTGCTCCTTCCTGAGAAAGTACATCCCGATACCGAGGAAGTGGCTGTCCGTTGTCCAGACCCTGAGGAAACCGGTTCCAAACCGCCTCAGCTGGGCAGGAATGTCAAAGGGCGAGAACCCGTGATGAACAAACATATTCCAGGATCTGGAATTATACCGATCCACCATCGCATAGATATGCCGGCACCCTCCTTCTTCCAGCCAGGAGATGGCCGCATCCAGCAGCTTCCTGGCGATACCCCGCCCCTGCACCCCCTTTGCCGTCACCAGGGAGTCGATCAGGCCGTGCTGCTCCCCCTGTATCCGAACCACCCTGACAGAGACAGTCCCGGCCACCTGGCCATCCATCATGGCTAGAAAGGAGGTCCCCCCGCCACCCTCCCTCTCTTTCATGATGGAGGTGAAGGTGCTGGTGAAAAAGAGGCGATCTAAAAGCCAGAGATTCTCCCGAAACAACTGCTTTACCAATGGAATCTCAGCCTCTTCAACTTCCCGGATCAGGAGTGCCTCGCCCATCTCGTCACCATCCGGTTCCTCGTATCAGAGTTGATCTCCCCTCTCTTATCTCCTTGCCTCAGAGAACGATCATCCTGATCCCCCGTCACCAGATCCCTTCACTATATTCCAAATCCCCGGCAGGCTCCCTCCCCCTTACCGCAAGCATCAGGAGAAGCCCGAGGATTGCAAGGGCCATACAGAAGAGGAATGCCGCACGAAACGCCGATACCATCTCTGCACCATCGATGAGATGAGCGCTGTACAGGGCAAGCTTCGGGCCCGCAGCGATCGTGCCAACGAGCATCACCATCGCCACCCCGAGAGACGAGCCAAGATTGGTCATCACCCTGACCAGTCCGCTCGTTGTCCCGCGATCCTCTGCCGTACACTCCCCCATCACAGCACTGCTCAGAGGGGAGAATGCAATCCCCGTCCCGGCCCCGAAGAGGAATAGGTAGATGACGATATGCCCGATGCCGGTCCCGGCGGAGAGGGTCGAGAGGAGAAAGAGGGCGGCAGCAGCGATGATCAAACCCGTGAGGATCGGCGTCTTCGTCCCGATGGCATCCGATATCTTCCCCGCAAGTGGTGCGGTCAGGATCATCCCGACAGGGAGGGCGAGGAGGATCGACCCGGCGTGGTCGGTTGGAATCATCCGGACGATCTCCAGGTAAAACGGCATTATGACCATCACACCGGCAATGGTCATCTGGACCAGCATGATAACCACGCTCTGGAACGAGTAGTTCCGGTTCGAGAAGAGCCCTGGATTGATCAGTGGTGTGGGGGAACGCCGCTCCTGCACGATGAAGAGGATCCAGACGATCCCTGACAGAAGAAGGGCGATAGCACCAGTTATCGGTGCATGCCCCTGGATTGAGGTCAGGCCGATGATCAGGGAACCCAGCGCCACAAAGATCAGCAGAACACCGGGAAGATCGATCCTCGAATCCGGGGCAGCGGGCGGGATATGCGGGATGAGCCTCATCCCGAGGAGGATGGCAGCCATCCCGACCGGCAGGTTGACAAAGAAGATGTACTGCCATGAGAGGAGACTTGTGAGGAATCCCCCGGCCACCGGGCCCAGGGCGGCACCGAGCATCGCAAACATGGCGACGATACCAAGAGCCTGGCCCCGGAGGGAGGGGGCGAGGATGGTGGTGACCATCGCCGCCCCGACTGCCGAGATCCCTGCTGCACCGGTGGCCTGAACCATTCGGGAGAGGATAAGAAATTCGATGGATGGGGAGAGGCCACAGAGCACCGATCCGGCCGTGAAGAGAAGAAATCCCCCAAGAAAGACGGTCCGGTACCCCTTCATATCGCCAAGGCGGGATGCCGCGAGGAGGAGACTGACGAGGATGATAAGGTACGCCGTCAGTACCCAGGAGACCATCACGGTGGAGATAGCGAAGTATTGTGCAATCGAAGGGAGTGCGATATTGACAATCGTCGCATCAAGGCCGGCCATAAACGAGCCAAGGGCGATCACAATGACAAGCGTCAGCTCATCCCTGCTCATCTTCCGGGGAACAGCGGATTGCGCCATAAGAACCTCTCTGTATATGAAGGAAACGATCTACATGTATAAAAAAATCCCGGTTTCCTCTGTCAGCCGTGGATCTCGATGAACCCCCGGTAACCCGGCGAAACCAGAGCGACGCGATGATCCACCCGCGAAATCTCTTACCTGCTCCCCATGATATATGCCAGGATCATCCCGATCACAAATGCAGGCGTGATGCCGCCGATGAGAGCAACGACGGCCATGATGATCGTCACCGGATAGGAGTCGGTCTTCATGCCATGCTTTCCGATCTCAAGGGCAACGAAGATGAGGAGACCGCCGAAGATGCCATAGGGGATAAGGGTCAGCACCTCGGGGGGTGCAAAGGCGATGGCAAAACCGATGATGATGAGTCCGGCGATAATGTTTGCACCGCCGGTCCGGGCACCGAACCGGTACTGTGCCGCAAGCCCTCCTGCACCATGGCACATCGGAAACCCGCCGAATGGAACCGTCGTCAGGTTCATCAATCCGACTGTCTTTGCCAGCCGATCCGGCCTCACCTCATGCCTGAAGAGATCGAGCGTAAGGAGCGAGGTGGCGAGGATCGAGTTCCCAAGCGTCAGGGGGATCTGCGGGATCACCAGATGAATCGTCGAGAAGAGCCAGTCGCCGGATGCCGGGATGATAAGATGAGGGACCTCGATCATCCGAAACGGGGGCATCCCGGTCATATAGATCCCCACGCCGAGCCCGGTTCCGATAACAATAAGGGAAGAGAGATCCGGAATCTGCTTCAGATACGAGGCGATGAAGAAGATACCGATGATCAGGATGGCAAACCCCGCAAAGACCGGGTCGATCATGATATAGCCAGACGATGTCCTGAGAAGAATGAGTGCAAGGCCGACCTGAATCCCCCGGATAACACTCACCGGGATCACCCTCTGGAGGCGTTCCATCCCCTTTCCATACCCGAGGAGGAGGAGGAAGATCCCGATAATGATCCCGGAGGCGGCGATCTCCCCCGCCGTCAGCCCTTCGGCGATGGCGATGGCACCGATCGCCTTCATCGGCTCGATCGGGATGGGGAGCCGGTAATAGAGTCCGGCGATGATGAACCAGAGGCCCACCCCAAGGAATGCATAGCTGACATTGACCCCGGCTGCAATCCCCACCCCGAGGATGATCGGAAAGATCGTCCCGAAGTCACCGACCGACCCGGCAAACTCCCGAAGGGAGAACCGAATACCGGTACATTGCTGCTCCTCCGGAGTTCTTTCGGTAGTCATCCCTCACACGCTTCCTTGAGAAGGAATAGGGAGGAGCCGGTGATAAAGAAGATGGATGCCAAGGGGATCACTCAAGGGAAGACGACCTGCAATTGCAGGAGATCCCGTCTGAGATCAGCGAGGGAAGAGGGCATCTCTTCCTGATGCTGTTCAGCCAGGGGGGTGCTTTCCGGCACCCCACCTGTTCAGGCTGGATCACCTCTCCTACAACCCGATATACACCGAGATACCGAGGATCCCGTGCACGAGTGCAAGAAGAAGAGAGATTCGTGCAAACCAGAAATGCCAGGTAAATGGAACATTCTCAAGTGCCCCCCTCCTCTTCAGCACTGCGATGGATGCAGTGATAGAGAGGAAGATGAAGAGGACGATACCAAGGACCACAACGAAGGGGAGGCCAAGGACCGGCATATAGGCAACTGTAGCGATCGTCATCTATTTACCTCCATAACACAACCGCGGATGAGCCGCGTTCACGGTGCGGAGTGGTCATCGAATTGCTGTCCGAGAGTGCCCAGATGATGGCAACCTCCTCACCCTGCCGGATCGGATAATCAAACTCGTCACCAGTCACAAAGAGCCGTTCAAACTCGATGGTGGTGACGCCGTCCACCTGGCGGCCTCCATACCTGAGGATGTCGTTGCTCCCGCCGATCTCCGTATCCATCTGGATCGGGCACCGTGGACTCTGGCTGTAGAGATCATGGACGACGACCGTCTCGGAATCGACATACCCGGCGATATAATCGACACCCGCCATCATCCGGGGGGCTCCAAGGCCGATACCAACCCAGCCGTCTGCCCTCCCGGAGATGGCCATCCGGATCGTCTCGTCTGTTGTCGACCAGTGGATCTCCATACTGTCGGAGAGGCTCATCGAATACTGATACTCACCGGGTCCGATGATTCCGTCAGGGACCCACTCTTCGGTGACGGGAGCATCATTAACCGGAGCCGGCGGCGTGGCCGGATCGCCGGCACACCCGGCTGCAAACACCAGGAGCAGAAGGACGATCCCGGTAGAGAATACTGATATCAGACGCATAGCCAGATGCAGGTTGTTTAATATAAAAAGGTTTTCTATATAGAAAGGGGAGAGGGACGAGAGTGCAGATCATCAGTCTGATCACCGGTGCCGGTGTCTATACACAAGAGCTATTCCTTGAAAAGAAGACGAGATTGCCTCTCTTCATCATCTTATTATACTTCATCTTCCCGCTCTTCCTCGGATATATCGTCGAGATATACCGGGGGAAGATCTCATCCCAATCTGACAATCCCTTTGCGTTCGCAACTGGTACAAAGACATTGGGAAGGCTCTTCTATGACGGCATCCGGGCATTCATCATCCAGATACTCTATGCAACGCCAATTGCCCTCGTCCTCGGCCCGATTATCGCTGCCATCATCTTTGGGGAGGGCGATCCTGTCGAGGCTGTCGGATCAGGGATCTTTGGTCTCCCGGACGAGGCGATCATCTTCATCGGGGTGCTTGCAGGTCTCTTCATCTTCCTCTATACCATTCTCATCGCTTTCAGCCTCCCGATAGGGCTTGCCCGCTTTGCACACACAGGGAAGATGCTGGATGCCTTCAGGTTTCTGGCGATCTTTCGCCATATCACGAGGATCGGATGGATCTCCTATCTCCTCTCAATCGGGATCCTCCTCCTGATCATCGGGGGCACTGAGTACCTGCTGATGCAGATCCCGCAGATCGGGTGGATCCTTGTCATCATCGCAACCCCGGTCCTGGCCGTCTTTGCCGCACGGTACTCGGCACTCATCTATGAGAGCGTCCCGGAGGAGTAGAGCCGGCAGGAGGGGGGGGGGCACGCGAGCGGCTGGGTCTATCCGGGGTGCGTATACCGGATCAGTATCTGAGAAACAACAGACTCCAGATCCTCCCCGGAACAGGGAATTATGTCATCAGCATACTCCTCGTAGAGCGGCACCCGCTGGAGATACATCGCACGGAGGCTCTGGCCCGGCAGGAGGACGATGCCCCGTGTCGTGATGTTCTTAATCCTCCTCTCCATCTCCTCAAAGGAGATCTCCAGGTACAGAACAACGCCAAGAGATCGCAGGTGCTCCATCGCCGCCCTGCTCCGGACGACGCTCCCACCGGTTGCGATCACGGAATTACTGGGATGAAGTGAGAGGATAGTCTCTTCTTCCATCCGCCGGAACGCATCAGGGCCGTCATGGTCAAGGATCTCCTGGAGCATCCGCCCACTCTGCTGCTGAATCAGGATATCGGTATCGATGAACTGCATCCCGAGTGTCTTTGCAAGGATGACGCCGACGGTGCTCTTCCCGGCACCCGGCATGCCGATGAGGATGATGTTGTCTGGGGGGTGGATCAACGGGAATACTCCTGGTCCTTCATCTCTCCTCTGATCTGATAACTGATTGGATAGGGAGTCTGGGTAGACGAGGCAGCCGGTGTCTGAAATCTCTGATAAAGATTCGAATGATCAGCAACAGCTCATCCGAATCCGATATTTATATAATACTTGCACAATATACGGAGGGCTGGTGATATATGTCCAAAACACTCGTACCCACGGTGGCAAAAGTCATAGAGATCATTGGCAGTTCGCCCATAAGCTGGGAAGATGCGGCTCACAATGCCGTAAAGGAAGCCTCAAAGACTATCCATAACATCAAAGGGGTCTACTTAAAGGAATGCACCGCTAAAGTAGCGGATAACAAAATTGTGGAATACAGGTCAAATGTTAAAATCACATTTATAGTGGACAGAAAAGACTGACACCAGAAATTGCATCATCGTCGCAGAATCAGATGATTCGATGGCCCAAGTCATTTCAAAAGCCACAGCTCTTCATCGATTACGTTAGGAAAATGTGTAAACCCCCCACATAATTGGTTGCAAAAATGTGTACCGGGTACACGAAATACCAACGTAACAAGTGCAATGGTCATTTCATTGATCTGGTGCATGTGTCAGATTTCTCCAATCAGGTCCTCAGAAGAAGTCAACTATCCGGAAATTCCGGATTGTTGCCGCACACTTCCGCCATCACGTCAGCCACAGGATTCCGCATTGTCAATGGCGGTGTAGGAATGCACAAAAGTGGCGGCCGAAACATGCTCACCTGCCGCCTCTCTCCACCATCTACATCAGATCTATCCCAAACTGTGTGAGGGCTCCGATCAGTATCCCATAGGCGAATATGCTGGCACCTGACGATACGAGGAGCTTCGTCTTCCCCATCCCTATCACCTTGCCAACCACCCCGACTGCCCATGATCCGATGATCGGGGTGGCAATGAGGATGAAGAGGCTGCCGTTCTGCCTCATTTTACGGCTCCACTTTGAATCTGCTATCTTTTGGAGGTACCTGCTCCACCATTTCCATCTGTTGAGCCTATCATAGAAGACGATGACAAATGGGATGGCAAGGAAGTTTCCAAGGCATGACCAGAGCACTGCGGAGACGCCATCAAGCCCAAGCGCCATCGTAATCGGGATTGCAAGGTAAATCTCAAAGATGGGAACGAACCCCATGATGAATGCCATTGCCGAACGTGCCGGGTACTCATACATCAGCTGCTGTAGCTCCGGTTATACATTGCATTCCAACCAACCATTAGAGAATACTTTATTATTTGATCATTTCTGATTGCCCAACTCTTAAAAGAATAGAATCTATCTCACTATAAAAGAGGCTCTTTGCTTGCTATCCGGTGGTATTATAATGAACAATCCTTTGAGGGAATTATAAATTCTCTTAATGGCTTGATGATATGACTCAGAACTCAACTGTTGATCTGCTTCAGGCATTACAAGGCAGGCTGGATCTTTGGATCTCCCGGGTGGAGATCTATGTAAACTACATCTCTTCATCTGTTAAGTTGGAGAAATGTGTACCTAATCCACATAATAGGTTGCAAAAATGTGTACAAAACACACATATTATAAACTTAAAAGTGCAAAAGTCATTTCATGAGGCGGTTCATCTACGATACATTACTCACATGGAAAGAGAGTAAAGATCGTAAGCCGGTGATTATTGAAGGAATTCGCCAGTGCGGAAAGACCTGGATATTAAAGCATTTTGGCGAGACGGAATTCAGCGATGTCGCATATTTCAACTTCGAATATGACAGCCGGCTCCAAACGGTATTCGAGGGCGACCTGAATGTATCGAGGATTATCAAAGACCTTGGCATTCTGAGGAACAAATCCATCCAGCCCGGAACAACCCTCCTCATCTTAGACGAGATTCAGATCTGCCCCCGTGCAATAACATCTCTGAAATATTTCTGCGAAAACCTGCCGGACCTCCATGTTGCTGCTGCCGGCTCCTTGTTGGGAGTGGCTGTTGCCCAGATGGGAAATAATGTCTCATTTCCGGTTGGCAAGGTGCAGATGCTGAAGATGTACCCCCTGAGTTTCCCGGAGTTTCTTATTTCAAGGGACGAAGAGCTCCTCTTTGAGTACCTGAATGAGTTATCACCGGATGAACGGGTGCCGGATGCCTTTACCGGCAAACTGGAGGAGGCATACCGTGAATACCTGATCACGGGAGGCATGCCCGAGGTTGTCAGCTCATGGGTACAAAACCACGATATCGGAGTTGTGGAATCACTGCAAAGCGAGATTCTCAGTAATTATGAGAAGGATTTCGTTAAATATGCGTCTGCATCCGAATTTCCAAAACTAACCCTTATCTGGAATGCAATCCCCGCACAGCTTGCAAAGGACAATCAGAAATTTATATTCTCTCATGTTAAGCAGGGGATGCGTGCACGTGATCTCGAGGATTCCATCCAATGGCTGATCTCAGCAGGACTTATCTATAAGGTCGAAAAGATTGAGCGCCCCTATATTCCGATTCCAACATATGGTGACAGTACCTGCTTCAAGATCTATTTCTCCGATGTCGGGCTTCTCCGCAGGATGAGCAGGTTTCCAGCGGATGTTGTTTTTGATACCTCTTCGCTGACCGCCGATATGCGGGGGATGTTAACAGAAAATTTCGTCCTGACTGAACTGATTGCAAACGGTTTCCATCGGCCGTATTTCTGGAAATCCGGTGGCATGGCCGAGGTCGACTATGTCATTCAGGAGGGCGTTGATGTCATTCCAATCGAGGTCAAATCAGCAAGAAGGACCCGTTCCAGAAGCCTTACAGAATATCGGAAGAAATACAGCCCCCGCATTGCTCTTCGGACCAGTCTGAGGAATATTGCGAGGCATTCCGATGAACATGGTGAGGTTCTGGAGATTCCGCTCTACCTTATCTGGAGGCTGAAGGCATACCTCTCCTGATTGTTTGTTCATCTGGTTGGATGTACCAGATCTCTCTCAAATCAGGGCCTCAGAAGAAGTCAACTATCCGGAAATACCGGATCGTTGCCTCACCTCAACACGACCACCTCAGCCACAGGATTCCTGCTCTCCTCCCTACAGGCTTACCGAAAACTCCCAGAGGCCCTCCTGCTCCCGAAACTGGGTAAAGGTTGCATAAAATACCCTTGCGTCAGAGGGGATGGGATCGGTCCTCCAGAAGATGAGGGTGCCATCCCTCTCGGCACGGTAGCTATATGATCCCGTTGTCCTGAGGAATGTACCGTTATCGATCCAGAACCCGGCAACCGGATCGGGGGAGCGGGGCGGGCTGATCCCGCCTGGGGGCGGATCGATGGTGGGCGAGGCGACCAGATCGACAAGGAAGACCGCCTCGCACCCATCCGGGGTGCATTCCAGCGAGACGAAGGTGACGGTGCGGTTGTCTGCCGAGAGCGTCTGGCCGATCTCAAATTTCTTCTCCATCGGGTTTACTGGCGGCAGGTACTCGTAGGGAGGGGGAGTGTTTGGATCATAGGGGGCAGGACGGACGGATTCGGCGATTCTGATCATCTCCTCTGCCGGGAGGGTTCCCGTCAGCCGAAATGTCAGGTTATCGCGGCTCCAGAAGAGCTCCGTCATCTTCCCCACAACCAGGACCGCCGGTTCGCCAGCGATTGTTGTATCAGCCGGAGCCATGGAAGCCACGGCGCTTCCAATCGGAAATGTTCCCTTATCAAGGGGCTGCTGGTACAACACGATCCTCTCGCTGCCACGCTGGTACCCCACGCTGCGCCAGCCCGTCTCTGATGCAGGAGCATAGGAGCCGTCAGTAAAGAGATACCCCTCCGGGAGATAGCCGGGGAGGGAAAGGCAGACCTACGGATGGAGCAGCTTTTGCATGGAATGCAGGGAGGTGAAATAGAGTGGTGTTGTCCGGAAGGCGGGGCCGGTGGGGGTGGGGGAGATGTCGGTAATGGTATCATTATATGGATTGCTAGCCCCATCCGCAGGTGTGGGGAGGTCTGATGGCATGGTGCATCCCGCACAGAGGAGGCAGGCAGCTGTCAGGAGGAGGAGGATGGTGAGGAGATTTTCGGTTATGTGTGATTGTTCTCGGATTTGGTTATGGTTTGTGGGTTTTCATATTGCTTTTTTCGTGAGTGGTATCAGATATCAGGGGATTGGTGAAAAGAAACGATAGTTCTTTTGGGTGAATGGGGGTTTGATGAAGCTTGCCGGAAAAAAAGGGAGAGAGGGAAGGCTGGAAATGCCGGACAACAGGTACTATCGTGTTATTATTGTTACTCAGCAGCCTTTAGAAGAGGAGGTTTCACTCCAACGTCCGGAAAGAACCCCGTCCTTTCATTCTCTCCGATTCTGCCTCTTCTGTTTGTTTCATGGGTATATTTGAAAGAGCTGGGGGGTGTGAGTTTTTCTTCGATCCGGGTGTTATCGTGTTATTGTTGTGAGCAGTACTAGTACAAGAGATCTTTTTATGTGTGGTAGGGTTTTTTTTTGGGAGGTGATTTGGGGGATGTGCGGTGTATGGGGGATGTCAGTACTTGATTGGCTACCGCCACAACTGACAATCGAGATACTCCGGCAGCTCTCTGGGTCAGTGCCGGGGAACCCTCTTCTTGCAGATTCTATGTCTCTGACTGGTTACTTTTCTCGTTCTCCTTCTCCTCTCTTTTAAATTAGTATGTATATCGCAATTTTTCATTCTACTTAAATTTAACCTATATATCAGTATCTCCGAACAACAATAATTGAAAGGCACAAACCCTTCAATTCACGGCTCGATGGCAGTTGGATAAGACCTGTGGATGGCTCCCGGATGATCCACCGATTAATACCCCTTTGCAGCTGTGACCTGGAGATGGCAACTGGGCAGCTTTCGTGTCTCTATTTATCGAGCAAGGTAGCGTCCCGGTGATGCTCTTTTCGGAGTGCCTGGAAATTTGAAATTCAGGCACGCTCCCGCCGCCCCTGACTCTGGAAAATCTCAGGCAGATCCATGCATCAGTACCGGGAAATCTTCTTCTTGCAGAGTCGATGTATCTGATTAATTATATTGTAAGGATGGGGAACGGGCACGCGGGATCTGATCCGTCACTGCAATGAGTTTGGTTTGCCTGAAACGGTTTTTTACGTCAGTTATGGGTTCCAGACAATCATCCGCTGGATAAAGAGTGGGGAAGAAACTTCGGTAAAAACTTCAGAGTCAATTCTGGGTATGATCCGACGACAGCCAGAGATTACCATACCGGAGATGGCCGAATCCCAAGGTAAGAATACCAGGGCGACCGAGATGTGTAAATGGTAAAACTCAAAAAATCAGGAAAAGTGTAACGCATCAGCCCTGCAAAGGATGGCTATTGGGAGATTATTCAAGAAAAAGATAAGTAACGACGGTGAACACGTGATTTGAGCCAAATTCGGATCGCTGGATTGTTTTTGAGAATGAGCCGATTACCAACATAACTTTTCCCGCTGATCAAATTTACCATTAGTTTATTATACATAATATACAATAGGTTTTATGCATAGGTCTTACAATTTTCCGGATAATACAAATATAACTAGGTCATATATCCAGCATCTTACTTATGATGATGAAAATCTGAATTTGGTATTTAATATCGAGAATATTGTTCTTTTTAATTATTTCATGTGTGACTGTTATGCAGGAGATCAGGATTCGAGCAGAACCCTTCAGAGTGTATGAAAGAAATTAATGATTGAGAGGAGTAGTAATGGTAAAAAAACCTAAAACTGAGAGTGCTGTTAAGTCGACTGTTATTCACAAAGATATGAATTCCCAGGCACGAGAGGAATTTCTCAATCTGGTAACAGCTGACACATCATTAAGTCAGATTTGGAAGAATACGTTAATACCTCTAATCTCTGAAAGCATCCCTGATGATCTCACCCCTCTCAAAGATCTAATTAAAGGTGTTCCATATGTTAAAGCTGAAACAACTCAACATTAAAAATTGTCGTGGGATTCGGGATGGTCCTAACCTTGTTTTTGAGACTGGAGGGTTGCTATTATGTGGAGACAATGGTACAGGCAAGAGTTCTTACATAGATGCCATTGAAAAAATTCTGACTGAAAAATGTTCATCTTTGGATTCAGGAACCCAGGGACTCTCTTGGAAAAAACATGGGACTCATATAAAACATAAAGGGAATCCCGAAATTGAACTTATTATCACTGATGGAAACTCAGATTATCATATCAGTAATAAACAGGATCCTGATAAATATCCGAAAAAAGTGCAAGATTTTTTAGACTCTGCCCATAATCACCCCTTTATTCTTCACCGGAAAACATTGCTAGATTTCGTTGATGCAAAACCCGGAGACAGATATAAGGCAATTGAAGGTTTTTTGCAATTAGATGATTTTAAGCTATTTGAACAAAAAGTGAAAGCATTAATTGATGACAGCAATGCGAAATATCGTGATGCATTTAATAGATATCAGGAAAATGTTCGTGCATTACAAGTACGTTTGGATTTACCAACAGATACCCCGGCCGATGCAGAAACCTGCATCAAAAAGGTAAATCAACAATTACTCTCTATCGATATACCGTCCCTCACATCTCTCGGAGAAATACCCGACCGTGTGCAAAAAATTGAACATAATCTCGATAATTTAAATTTTGATGAAAAGCTCCACGAGTGGTCAATTTCACTTACAATTCTTGATGGTGTGCAGAATACCGAAGTTATAGTTTCAGCAGGCCAAATTTTCTCTGAAAGTCGAAAAAAATTGTTAGCGAAGCAAACTGAAATGAAGGGCAATTTTTATGCTGAAGTCCTTGAGGTGGGATTAAAATGGATCCAAGAGGATTCACTTGATCGCTGTCCTCTATGTGACAGCGAAATAAATGCTGATGATATTGCTCTTTATGTGGAGAAACAATTCCAGGATAATAATGAGATTATTACTCTCAAAGACGATCAAAACCAAAAAAAACAGACGTTTCTCTCCATCATAAAAACCAACAGGAGTGTCCTAATTAAATTCAAGGAGAGTTTACCGGAGGGTCATGATCCGAAGCAGTTTGAAAAAATGGATCTCCTGATTGAGACCTACAAACAACTCATACTGACTCATAGCGAAGAAAACCAGCCAGAAAAAATTGACGATGATCTTAGATCCCTAAGTAAAATTAGCCCTGATGATATTATTAAAGACCTAAAAACGAAAATTACAGCGATTTGTAGAAATTTTTCTGATAATGAGCGGTATGGCAAATTGTTTAATGCTAAAACTAGCCTGGAAGCTATAGAAACACACCAAAAAAATCTCAATTTATGTGAATGTGAATTGGTTCACTATAAAGAATCGAGTGATCAAATACAACTACTGTTAAAGCATGCGGAACAGGCGCGAAAAAATACTGTTCAGAAATTAATGAATACTATTGGTGATTTCGCTGATAAATATTATCAGAAAATTCATCCAGATGAAGCGATTGGCAAACCTCAACTGGAAATAACAGAACGTGGAACTGGAAGTATCAAATTAATTAGCACATTTTTTGGGAAAGAAGATGACCCACGAGGGCTTTATAGCGAAGGTCATATTGATACACTCGGCCTTTGCCTTTTCCTCGCAATAACTCAAGTGCAGCAACAACAGAATCAGGAATTTGCTCTATTGATTCTCGATGATGTTCTTCATAGTGTAGATGGCAATCACCGCAGAAGGACCGCGGAATTAATATTTCAGGAGTTTAAGGATTATCAAATTATCATTACAACTCATGATCGTTTATGGTTTGAGGATTTAAAGAAGATTTCTCGTTCAAATGGGAGTCAAAAAAAATTCAAAGAATACCATATTACACGATGGACGTTAGATAGCGGTCCGGTTTTTGGCGATCATCTTTCGGACTATGAATGGTTGGTATCTGAAGAGTGTAACAAGGCGCAACCCTCCGATATTGTGAGTAAAGCCGGACGATTGCTTGAACAGTGTCTGCAGAACCTATGTGATTCTCTAACCATTAGTGTTCCATTTAAAATTCGAGGTGACTACACAATTGATCCTCTTTGGAATGCTTTTAATTCACGGGCAAAAAAACAGAAAGATTTCTACGAACATGCAAAAAATTGTCTTGAATCTATAGAATTGTTACGTTCACAGAGAAATTTAGTCGGCGCTCATTATAATGAATGGGCAATGAGCCTTACTACTGAAGAAGCTAAAGAATTTGCCCAATCTGTAATTGATTTGAGAAAAAGCGTTTATTGTGATGCTTGTAATCAATTCATTATGAAAATCCCTCAAATTGAGGGAGTGTGGGCGTGTAAGAGAGAATGTATGAAATATAAAGAAAAGTAAATGCATTACCCTTAC
Organism: Methanocalculus alkaliphilus; assembly: GCF_024170505.1. Taxonomy (NCBI): domain Archaea; kingdom Methanobacteriati; phylum Methanobacteriota; class Methanomicrobia; order Methanomicrobiales; family Methanocalculaceae; genus Methanocalculus; species Methanocalculus alkaliphilus. Next base: position 64,230 of record NZ_JALJYG010000007.1, on the reverse strand, counting down.
TACATGCAATTTATATAGTTTTATAAAAATTAATTATAATTTTAACATCAATTTTTAAGCTTCATTTGAAACCTGGGCCGCTGCCATTTTCCAAGCCGTAAATATTTCTTTAAGCTCATCTTCTTGTTTCTCATAATCCCCAAGATGAGCTCGCATTAGGCATTTCCAGAGTTTTCCATGATTAGGTATCTTAAAATGCAGTAACTCATGCACTACAATATAATCCTGAAGTTCAGGATTAAGATCCAGCACATTTGTGTCAAAGGTTAAAATACCTGAGGTGGAGCATGAGGCCCATTTCCTCTTCATCGGACGAATAGCGATAATGTGAATCTCAATCTCAAGCTTCTCCGCCCAATCTCTTACACGCCCCTTGAACTGCTCTTTTTTATTCTGTTTCATTTATCAATCTCATATGCCTTCGTTAGAAGACTGAATAGTTCATCAACAATTGCTGCCACTTCATCAAGATTATCTATTTTTGCGTAAATTGCAAAGGTCACATTATTACGGACCTCTCTGAGTTCTGACTCGCTTGTTCTCCAGTTTGGATACTCTATAAATGCCTGTTTTATCTGAATACTGGCTTCTTCTGCATCTTCAACTCCGGCATCCAGAAGAGCCCGGTAAACAAAGAACGTAAGTCCGTCAAAACCTTTCTCAGACTGTTCTTTCTTTCGCTCTTCATTTTTATTTATTTCATCGAAGAGTTCAGACAGTGCTTCCGCTGTACTTGTCTGCCGGTCTTCATAACGCTCCTGAACCATCCTGGCCCTTTCTGACATTGCGATAAGAAATGGATCGTCACTTTCATCCTTAGCGATTGTCTGAATGCTTTTAATGAGGTTAATTATCCGAGTACTATCTCCATTATCATTATTTTTTATTAGTTCAATTGTTTCAGCGTTAATTTCGATAAATTCCTGAATCGGCTCAATATAACCAATATCCACATATTGCTGAACTAGTTCGTTTGTTTTTCTTTGGAAGGCCCGATCAATCATGATCTTCTTTGCGTATGCTTTTCTGACCACACTGTAAATAGCTGAAAGTGTTGCATAATCCTCAAGATAAGGTCGTAAGAAAGCATCAGGTGAGATAATCTCATAGAGCATTTCAATTTCTTTATATTCGCGGAAAAATTCCTTTCGCCGATCCTTGTCACGAAAATGTTCTATGAGTCCATCTACGTCTTTATCTGTAAAGTTATGGTGGATTAGTGCAAGATATTGTGGTACCTTTTTCTCCATTTTCAGTTTAAATAGTCCTTTTAAGAGGGCGATGTCTTTGACAATTGCATTTACTTCATCGCTATCAAATGCAAGTGCCTTTTCAAGTTTGTCAAAAATTCCAACAAAGTCAAGTACAAAACCATGTGGTTTGACCATTTCCTCGGCTTCATTTTCATATGGTCTGTTCACCCTCGCGATAGCCTGAAGAAGAGTGTGATCCCGCATAGGTTTGTCGAGATACATGGCATAAAGGATTGGGGCGTCATACCCGGTAAGTAGCTTTTCAGTGACTATGAGTATCTTTGGTTGTATTCCAAATTTGGGAAAATTTTTACGTATTTGTTTCTCTGCCTTTTTATCCAAATGGTATGCCTTGAGCTCTTTTGTATCGTTGTTATTGCCGGTATAGACTACTGCAGAATACTCAGCAGGGAGATATTTATCAAGTGCTAATTTATATTTGGCACATGCTGGACGGTCAACTCCAACGAGAAAAGCTTTGTATCCAAGTGGCTCAACATTCCTGACGAAATGGTCAGCAACGTATTTTGCTACTTTATCAACCCTTTCATCAGCTTTCAGGAAATTTTTAAGGTTTACAGCTCTTTCAAGAATTCGATTAAGTTCAGAGATATCACTTACCCCTTCAGTTTCTGCTAATGACCAGAATTCTTTTTCCATCAATTCGGGATTGGCAAGTAGTTCATTTGGCGCTAGATTGTAGAAGAGGGGCAGGGTTGTCTTATCAATTATACTGTCGCTAATAGAATATTTATCAAGATAGCCCTTTGGATCATTTAAACCGAATGTCTTGAAAGTTCCTTTACCATGAGCAGTTTTATCAATAGGTGTTCCGGTAAAACCGATCATGGTTGCATTTGGAAGTCCAGCAAAGAGGTATGTACCAAGATCGCCCCCCGTTGTCCGATGGGCTTCGTCGATTAAAACATATACATTTGAACGCTCGCAGATGTTTGCAGGCATATCGTTGAATTTGTGGATCATGGTGACGATGATACCACGATAGTCGTTTCTTAGAAGTTCAATAAGCCTGTTGATTTTATTGGCATGTTCAACATTCTGAAGACCGAGCATAGCAAGGTTTCTAAGTATATGATCCTCAAGCTCATTCCTGTCAATCATGAGGATTATTGTTGGTTTGTTGGCATCTGCGGCACGGAATAGGAGATCTGCGGCTTTAATCATTGTGAAGGTCTTGCCACTTCCTTGAGTGTGCCATACAAGACCTCGTTGTTTGGTTGGTTCAAGACAACGTTCAACTACTTTTTCAACAGCAGATGTCTGGTGCTGGCGGAGAATAAATTTCTGGAGTTCTTCGTCTTTTTCAGCAAAAAGAATGTACTGCTTAATTAGGGCAAGGATGTGAGGGATGCTGCAGAAGGTTTTAATCTTCGCCTCAAGATTTCCGATCTCTTCATCTTTCCAGTTGAATATGTTTCTACGTATAGTATTCCATGTAGCTCCGTATGAAAATCCAATGGCTTCTGTTACGGAATATATCATCTCAGGGACAAAGATCTCCGGTGTTTCGGCATGGTACCTTCGTATCTGGTCAATTCCGAGGGCGATTGCTTCATCCTTGTTTGCATTTTTACATTCGATTACAAGTACGGGTATGCCGTTTATCAGAAAGACGACATCTTCCCTGATGCTGTATCGACCATTACTGATGGTATATTCTTCGGTTACTTCGTAGACGTTTGCTTCCGGATTATCGTAATCTATCAGATTAAGGTTTAGCTCCCTTTTTTCTTCAGCGGAGTAGTAGGTTGCTTCATTACAAAGGTAGCGGTGCATGTCCCTGTTGCCGTAGATATTATTTTGGAGGCGTTGAAGTTCACTGATTAATGCACCCGGTGTTGCATGGTATGCAGGTGTTGTCTCACGGACTTCCATGACCGAAGGCAGAGTGGTGGCTGGATTATCAGGAAAGGTATGGATATCACCCACCTGCCACCCAGTTATTGCACGATACTCCTGATTGAACTCCCTGACCTTTTCATACAGGAGATCCTCAAAGTACAAAGAAGCAACATGAGCTGCAGCGGAGGGGCTTGGGGCACTTTGGTTGAAATGACGGCGGCGTTCGGCCTCGGCACGTGACACAAATGTCCAGCCGATCTCCTCAGCATAAGCGAGTATGCGGGCTTGGACTGTTTTGTGCTCTCCGGGTTTCGGCATGATTTACTCTCCGTATTTTTCTCTGAGACTTAACTGGCGTCCTTCTGCAAGGTTTTTAGCAGCCTTATGTATATATTCTGCCCTTTTCCGGATGAATGCGTCAAAGTCAGCGGCGAGTTTTTGGTTCTTGTCGGTGTCCGAAAGACCTTCATAACCACCGTTTGCCAGTTGCTGTATCGGAATAAGGTGAGACTGAAGCCTTTCGCTGACGATTTCTTCGGATGTCCATTCGTACCTGTCCTTGAGATACTTTAGAGGGTCTTTTCGCCCGATTGTTATATTAGTTTTGTCTGTGATGAGTGCACAGTTTAGAGCTATTGATCCATTAATTCCCGCTTCTTTTAACAATGCGTCGGGATATATGTGATGATAATGGCGATTTTCAATATTGCTCTCGTTTATCGTCTCTCCTGTTGCAAAATCAAAAGCTCCAAGTCGACAAGCGACTGCGAGAATGGCACGGCCACGAATTGTGACCCTTTTTGGCCATTCAGAGCTAATTAACTCATCTATTTCAGCAATCTTATGGTCCGAAAAGATTGGGATGTCACGAATTTCATATAATGATCCATCCTGTTTTTTATCCTCGCAAATAACTGCTTTTAATCCTTTGAAATCAGCGAATGCATGGGTTGCAGCCGAATTCTCATAGCGATCAGTGAAAAATGAATGCCATAAATATTTTTTCAGGAGTAGTTCGTCTTTACCCATTTTATCTCCTGATTCTGGAATAAATGTATATAGGGCTGCAATTACAGCGAGTACTGCATTCGTTGGAAGGCGCTCTCTGTCATAAATCCCCTCACGATTTAGGAAGTTTACCATCCTGTTTAAGCCACGAGCCATGATTTCCCAGTTTTTAACCATCTGGATCTTATCCATATCCCAGGCTCCTCTTTGATTAGGCAGTTGGCCTTGGATAAGTGCGGATGTTGTAAGGATCTGATCAGAGAGAGGTGAATATCGGGAAATTTTGGGATATTGCATGTCAAGTCCTTCCTCAAGGTCGTGAAGAGACTGTTCCATGATACTTTCAACCTCCGCAACTATGATGTCATATTGTGAAAGAGGTTTGCTGTTTGTATTCATGTTGATGAAGACATTGAGAGCGACGGTTTTATCCGTATGGGATGGGAGTGATAAATAAGGGAGGTTATAATTGGCAATTATGCTCCGCATATCCTGAATTCGGCTCCGAATTCTGCCTTTGGTTTCATAAAATTTTTCAAGTTCATCTTTATCTTCAGGTTTTTTTGATTTGGTGGCTTCATCTACCCACGCATTAATATCCTGGTGGATATCTCCTGGTTGTAGAAGGTGAGTCGGGATCATTCCTCGCTCAAGGCATTCCGCTGGGTTATCACACCAGAGTGGATAACGCAATCCATTCTTTCGATAATAACGGGTTTTACAAAATGCACTGAGATCTTCACGATCATCATCAGCTTCGTAATTATCGAACTCCTCAAGATAGATGAAGTAAGTCTCGTTTTCATAGTTGTTATGCAAAGCCCGCCAAAGGGCGGTAAGCCGTTGTTGTCCATCCAATAGATGCTCATAGACGCGGCCTTTATGTTCAGGAGATGTCTCCAGATAACGTGAGATGAATTTCTCATTATCTCCAACTTCAAGGACAAGTGTAATTCCAAGAGGAAGATTTCGGACAACCACCTCCAGTAGGCTACTGATCCGGTGCTTGTCCCATGCTTCAAATCGCTGAAAACGTGGTAATTTTATTTCACTCCGTTTAATCTTCCAATACCAATCTTCAAGTTTCCTGTTTTGTGCCTGCATATCTTCTCTCCCAGTATCAACTTTTATTAACTGCTCCACAATTAATCATTCAACATCAATACCAATATCCCTTAATTTTGAGAGGTCCACGTTATCCACTCGGATCTCCGCCGTCATGAGCTGGTGAAGGAGTGTTTTGAAGAGATCTTTAAGAAGCTGAAGATGAGATTTGTGATTAACAGATTTTTCATCAATTAATCCTATTTCTTCCACGATTTCCCTTTGTTCATCTAATGATGGAACAGGAATGATAACACCTTTCAATGTTCCTGTGTTAATATTGAACTTTCCATCAGCCGTTCTGGATGCTTTGCCAGAAAGAAAACTTGAACCTGTTTCTGTTCTGGTATATTCATTAACGAACTCTGGTAGTATTTTATCAGTTTGAAAACGGACACGTATCAAATAAGAAGCAAAATAACAACCATTTAATATCTCATTTCTATACATTGAACATCTGCCAGCGTTTTCTTTAACACCATTTGTCCTTACAAAAAGAAGATCTCCATATTTTAGTTTTAAATTCTCTATTTCTGCAGAATTTAGAAGTCCATATTTTATATCAATTAGGTCTATTTGTCCCCCTACAACATTTGGAATTCTTAGTACAGGGACTCCTGAAATATTATAATCACATTTAACCGAAGTACCATAGGTAAAAGAGTCTGCTATATCATCCAAGCGGAATATCTCCCAACTTTCCGGAACTATCCCGATCTCCGTATCCTTCTGCGGTTCACCACGGGTGCCCTCGGTAAACAGCTTGTACATCAGGGCCTTCTTCAGTTCGGTCGTGCGGGCGATGAGTTCCTCCTGCTGCTCGATCGCCCGCTGCACCGCTGAAAGGATGGCGGCGATGCGGCGTTGTTCAGATTTTTCAATAGGAATATAAATTTCTTGTAAATAAGCTAAGTCGCGGTTTAAACCGGGAACAAGATCACTTACTAGACGAGAAAGATCCAAGGATAAAAGCAAATAATATAGAAAATTTAAGTCATGGTCCAAACCCTGCCTAATTATAAAATACGTTGTGTCGATGGGGCAAAACGGCTGACGTGAAATATGAACAGCTCCCACACTTCCTTTTCGACCAACAATAATTCCAGGTCCATTCACAATTGCAGTTTTATGATATCCAACAATACCATTTGAACCATATACTGGTACATCGCCAAAAATTCTTTTTTTGGCTGGGAGACTCTTGCCATAGTTAAATCTGACAACCTCGCCAAGAGTTTTTTTTGTCCATTCTCCCACCTTCAAACCCCCAACCTTTTCAGCACAGCCCGGAGTGCTTGGTTCGTCTCGGCGACCTCGGCTTCGAGGACATCGAGCTCTGCTAAAATCTCTCCGATGGGCCTATAAATTTCAGCATCAGCGGTGTGGATATAGCGGGATGGAGAGATATTGTAGTCGTTCTTTACAATCTCGGTCTTCTCCACAATGCGGCTGAATTTATCCTCTTCAGTCCAGTTAAGGAAGGTGGCAACAATTCTTTCGATTCCGTCATCAGTGATGTAGTTCTTCGGATCACCCTTCGCAAATACTTCACTTGCGTTTATCAGGAATAATTTATCCTTTTTATCGATGGTTTTCTGTCTGTTCAGGATAAGAATGATGCCAGGTGCCGAGGTATTGTAAAAGAGGTTTTCTGGTAAATATATAACTCCCTCAATCAGGTCATTTTCCACAAACCACGACCTGACAGTCTTTTCCTTATTCCTGTTGGCGCTCCCGCTCCCACGGGATGCCGCTCCCGTGTCAAGGATAATAGCAGCCTTGCCATTTGTTTTCAGTGAGGCAAGTACATGCTGAGCCCAGCCCCAGTCCGCTGATTGTTTACCAGGAAACCCTACCCCTGTCGGGAACCGGCCAAACTCATCAGCATCATAATCATTCTCGGTGAACCAGTCCTGATTCCACATCGGATTTGTAACTACTCTGTCAAATGTGCGCAGCTTACCATTCGTCCGGAACTTCGGTTTTTTGAAGGTATCGCCTATTGCGATCTCCCCTTCCATATCATGAATGATCATGTTCATGTTCGCCATCGCCCATGTGCCTGGAGTATACTCCTGCCCATAAAGCTTCAGAGGGGCATATTTCTCCGTTGAGCGAAGAGCCATCTTCTCCTCCATTGCAAGCTCACACTTGATGAGAAGACCCGCTGAGCCGCAGCAGGGATCATAGATTTCCATCCCCGGTTCAGCGTCCATGATGCGGGCCATAATCTGCCCTACCTCACGTGGAGTATAGAACTCACCGGCTGACTGACCTCCACCTTCAGCAAATTTACGGATGAGATATTCATAACTCCGGCCGATTATATCCGGCTCAACATCTTTGAGACCAAGACGCTTTTCAGTTATTTTCTCAATGAGATTTGAAAGGCGGTCATCTTCGATATCTCTGACTCCATGAGTTGTCGCATTAAAATCTACCCTGTTAATTATACCGTTAAGCGAAGGATTGTGTGTTGCAATCTCACGTAGTCGGGTGGTTACTTCTTCCCCGATTCCGGTTGTTACATTCCGGATAATTGACCAGACCGGCTCATCAGGATCTTCAGGAGTAAACGGTAGATAGAACCGGACAAGATTATGGTCCTTTTCCGCAATAGCGAATGCCTTTTTCCGGGAGCCAACCTTCCCGGCAATACGGTTAATCTCGTCATCATAAACATCGCATAGTCTTTTTGCAAAGATCAAAGGAAGGATGAAATCCTTGTATTTTGGTGCGTCGGCAGCACCGCGAATACTACATGCTGCATCCCATATCCAGTTCTCCAGTGATTTTCCGTTAATCGTAGCCATTTTGGGTCTGCCTCATTTTTTAGAATAATTATATTTGATCAAATCGAAATTACAACATATGCCGGTGTGTTGAATTTCTGGAGGTTATAAATTACATTCTAACCAACCATTAGAGAATACTTTGTTATTTGATCATTCCTGATTGCCCACTCTCAATAGAATAGAATCTATCTCACTATAAAAGAGGCTCTTTGCTGTTCTGAATGAAATCAATAATCAGCTCAAACGAGTAGAACCCATTATTGCAAATATTACATGATAAATATTTTTATCACATATGATAAAATACATTATCACACCTCTCCAGTGAAATAAATCCGGAGCAATAATTCAGAAAACGTGATGCATATGCCCCGTCCCTTTGAAGGAATCCTTGGAAATACCTGCGAATTACGACTTCTCGAATTCCTGTTACCGCTTGAGGGGATGGAATTCAATATCACCGAACTCTCGGAAGAAGTTGGTGTCAGCCGGGTGACGGTTGGCAGGGTGGTGAAGAAGTTTGTTGCATGGGGAATCCTCAATGTCAATAATCGGAAGATTCCCCGGTATTCGATCAATTCATCATCGCCGATAATCCGGGGGCTCGAGATCGTGAACAATGCACTGATCAGGCGTATCATTGCAGAAGAGAAGGACGAGGAGAGGCAAGATATGCAGATGCTCATGAAGAAGCACAAGGCGACCCTTGATCTTCTGGCGAAATAGCTACTGGCAATAAAAATAATGAGAGGCCGGATTCGATCCCGCCATCCCACTCCCCCTCCTACCAAATCAGATCAAACAACCTCCCCTGCCCTCTCCCCCCTCACCTCGCCATCAGCGCAAACACCCCCCATCCAAGGTATTCTCTCGTGTAGGCGGCGTAGCGTCTTGGTTCCGAGGTCAGCCTGCCCCTGACCGCCTCTGCGAAGTCGTCGTCGGGATTCGCTTCGAGCCATCGGCGCATGGTGAGCCACTTGGCCGCCTCATACCTGTCCCAGCCATCCTGGTTCGCCAGAACCATTTCTACAACATCGTATCCGAGCTTGTCGAAAGACGCGAGAAGGTCTGGGAGCAGGAGGAAATCGGAGATGGATTCGGCTTCGCACTCTCTGGCAACGTCCTCTGTTGGCGGCAGCTGCCTCCAGTAGGGCTCGCCGATGAGGATGATCCCGTTGGGGTTGAGGCTCTTTGCCAGAAGATCGATGGTTCCGGCGAATCCCCCGCCAATCCACGTGGCGCCGAGACAGGCTGCCACATCGACCTTTTCGTCGGCGACATAGCCGGCAGCGTCGCCGTGGATGAACTCGACACGATCAGTGACTCCGAGTTCTTCAGCACGAAGTTTCGCCTGACCGGTGAACAACTGGCTCATATCGATGCCTACGCCGGTGATTCCAAAATCGCGTGCCCAGGTGCAGAGCATCTCGCCCGAACCACTGCCGAGATCGAGCAGGCGAACCCCCGATTCCAGGCGCAACGCTGCTCCGAGAGTGGCGAGGTTTTCCGGTGTGAACGGGTTATGGATGCGGTGAGCGCTTTCAGAAATAGTAAAGATACGTGGTATGTCCAATGGAAAAAAACTCCTTTACGTAAATTAGATAATGATTGAATTATATCATCCGTGTTTTTTACACATAAGGATTTGGAGATCACCCCATAGCCCTGAGATTTCGAGCTGTTTTTTGGTGTTCCATAATTCAACCAGGCCTCACCTCAGGGCACGATCCACCCTGGGCATTAGAGGTTCGATTGCAACGTAGGATAGTGCCTCGTGAATGAGTCGGATATACTTGTGATGTCTAATTCTGAAATTTGAATCATAACGTGGGGTTCAATGATATGCTTTGGAATTACTATTTATAAATTTATTGTAATATCACAAAAAACAGATCAAAAAAAGAAAATTCCCCTCACAAAAACCCGATAATCCATTCAAACAGACTCCCCTTCGGGACCTCCACCCGCTCGCCGGTATATAGAAGGCCCGGGGTATCCCGGAGCTCGCTGTACTGATAGATCCTCGGCCCGTACTGGTACCCGGTATCATTATACCACCAGTCAGGATAGCCCGGCTCCTCCACCGCACCCGTCGCCGGATCGGTCAGGATCCCGTTTGAATACTGCACGATCATCCTCGCCGTCAGGTTCTGCCAGCCTGCGATGATCGCATCGCCCCGCTCCACCGTGAAGGTCGTCATCACCGCCTCTGCACCGGCGGCATCACCGGCATCCAGGCGGGCGATCACCTCCTCATCAGCCAGCGTCAGGAGCCGGTACGACTCTGCTTCAAGGGCCTGCTGCTCTCCTCGGATATCCTGACTCATCGCATCATACCGGAGCATCGCCCAGTTCGTCAGGAACCCAAACGTCCAGTACGCGGCATCCGGATCATAGGTACCCCGGGTGCCGGTTATGTAGGAGGGGGCGACATTCACCGCCCCTGCATAGATGGGGGCATAGACCGTCTCATAGGGGACGGCCGGGCCAAACCAGAGCACCCCTGCAGCCTCCTGCGGGAGATCCGGCCGCACCATGCCGACATAGCTGTAGCTGCAGAATATCTCCGAGATTGATCGCGGATAGGCACCGGCACGAATCTCAAGGGTGGTTGCATTCTGGAAGTTCGAATGGGAATCCTCGGGGCCGAGGTTCCGGTACGGGTTCCCGAACGGACCCGCCGCCGGCCCCTTCGTCATATCAAAGGGTGTCCCCTCGTAATGATCCCGGAAGAGATTGAGGACGGTGCTCAGGTTCACCCTCTCATCCGGGGCAATCGAGAAGGGATACTCCCGTGTATAGGAGTCCTCGACATAGGGGCTCAGATTCAGGGATGGGGCGAGGATATCCTGGAGCCGCCAGACCCGCATCAGTGAGTAATAGGGGTGTGCATATTCGCCATAACTGACCGTCGAAAGCCAGTCGAGCGGGCCATCGGAAGGCGACCACCAGCCCATATTCTCAGCAACAGAGAAGAGATTTGCCGAATGGTGCATATCCGGCGTCACCTCACGAATCCGGAAGGTATTTGCGGCAACGAAGATCTCGCCATCCGGAACCTGGGCTGCAACCCAGAGCCCGCCATCACCCTCCGGGTTTCCGCACATCTCGATGACCCAGACCTCCTCTGCATCTGCAAAGATGAGGGTCTCACCGGTGCCATAGTACCCGTACCGATCGATCAGCTCCCCGACGAGCAGCACCGCCTCCTCGGCACCTGTGCATCGTTCGAGAGCCACATTGGAGAGTTCCGAGGAGTAGAAGATCCTCCTGTTCTCCTCGGCAGGCGGCTCGTATTTTGCATAATTTGTGCATTCGGCACTCATCAGGTTCTGATCATTCATCATCCCGTATGAGCCGGTGTAATAGCCATAGGTCGATGGGACCTGATCGATGTAGCCGAGAACAGGGTTTTCAGACGGGTTCACCGTACTCCCGGCAGCATCCGAGCCGCTGTTTGGATCAAAGAAGACCGGCCGCATATCACCGGGCTGGTGGATCGCCGGGGGGATGTAGGTGAGGACGATATCATCACGATCACGCCAGTCCCGCCCGACGCCATCGTTGGTATGGCCAAGATATGACGATCCGTCATCCGAGGCGCCGGGGGTTATGCCGAAGATCGTACACCCCGACACAGAGGCCGGGATGATGAGAGAGAGGATACAAAGAAGAGAGAAAAGCCGTTGAAATCCTATGACCGGAACATCCATAGATGTAGATTCGGTCTGCCTCGTACTTAAGATCTACCCGTCATTCAGAAGAGGAGCCAGGCGGCTCCGGCCGCAAAGATGAGGCTGTAGAGGAGCATCTCGGACTGGAACTTCAGAAACCCCGAACGCGAGAGGTACTTCCGCTTCATGTAGATGAGCCCCTCGATATTGTCCGGACAGGGTGCCGCCGAGCCGATGTGGGTATAGACGAAGGCCAGGCCGAAGAAGAAGAGGAACCTGAGGATCGGATCCAGCTCTCCAAGCGGCGTCAGGATCGGGTAGAGGACGAGCGAGAGGAGGAGACCCCGAAGGAGGTTTCCGGGCAGAAACCACCGGGTGACATGGCCGGCCTCCTCAGCAACCGACATATCATTGAGATAGTCCATCAGCCGGCTCTTCCCTTCGTAGATATCGGAACTGACCCGAAGGATCAGGGCACCGGCTATCATGTATGCCCCTGCATGGATCAGCATGAAGAGGAGGCTGAATCTGAGATACTCAAACATTCCGGGCCTCGTTGCTATGCAGGCCCTCCGCCCTGCAGTTCTTCCTGTCTGGGTGGGATCTCCAGATAATGATTTCCTTTGTGGGAAACGAAGAAGATCAATTTTATTGCATCAGATGGAGAAAATACAACTGCGGAGGCTGCACCATCAACCCAAAAGTACTCAGCCAGAAGATGGAACGAGGCGATACCGCTCTTCAGACCGGACAATATGAGGAGGCGATCAGAATATACGGTGAAATCCTCGCAAAGAGACCGGATCATGCAGGATTGTGGCTGAGGAAGGCATCTGCCCTTGTCGCCCTGGACCGCTACGAGGAGGCTCTCGAGGCCTATGACCGGGCAGGTACAATACATCCCCTTGATCCAGCGGTCTGGATCGGCAAAGCAATGGTCCTTGACGAGATCGGCAGGCATGACGAGGCGGCCGCATCGCTTGCCCGGGCGGAAGAGATCGACCCCGATCATCCCTATCTTCAGCAGGCAAAGCAGGTACTCTCTCCTATGGAGAGTGACCCCGACGATCCGGATGCATTGATCAGGGAGGGGCTCACCCATCATAGAAGGAGAGAGTTCACAGAAGCCCTCTCCGCCTTTGAGAAGGAACTATCCATCAGAAAAAACAAGAGAGCGGCCCTTCTCCGGTGCGACACCCTCATCAAAGTGCGGAGATATACCGATGCCGTTGCCGCAACAAGCGAAGGGCGAAGAATCTGGCCTGATGAACCCGGATTTCTCCAGATTTGCGGAGCGGCACTGACGGAGCTTGAGCGGTATGAAGAGGCGATCCCGATCTTAGCCAAATCCATTGAAGAGGGATCCCGGAGCGGGTATGCCTGGCACTACCAGGGGAGGGCCCTGATGGGCGCCGGAAGGCATGAGGAGGCGCTTGGATCCTTTGATACCGCCCTCACCCTGACTCCGGAGAATTCAAACACCTGGTTCTACCGGAGTTTCGTCCTCCGTACCCTCGGCCGGAGAGACGAGGCGACAGCATCACTCAGGGAGGCGGAGAGGCTTGACCCCGAAAACATCAGGCTGACCCTATCCCGGTATATGCAAATGATAGCAGAGAAGGGGAAGCTGGTATAATCTCATATCACTGCACCGCCGGCCCTCTCCCATGCGGCGATGCCACCGCCGAGGTTATAGACCTCGGTAAACCCAGCCTCGCCCATCGCCCGGAGAGCCCGGCTGCCCCTCCCCCCGGTTGCACAGTAGACGAGGTACGGCTGGTCCCGATCAAGCCCCGCGATCCCTTCATGGAAGGATGATGCAATCGGGATATGCACCGCCCCGGGGATATGCCCGGCCTCGTACTCTCCGGGCCTCCTGACATCGATGATGGTGATCGCCGGGTTTGCTTCAAGAAGCAGCATCGCCTCCTCAGCCGTGATCGTCACAAGGACCGGCATCTCATCCCCTCCATCCGGAGCGGTGCATCCGGCGGCCGCGATGATGAGGAGAAGAACGATGCAGGAGAATCCCGCCGTCCGTCGTCTGATCATACAGGATCATCTCATCCCTCCTCCATCATAATATTGCCTTGCACGGCAGGGATCATCGGACGCAACACCATCGATCCCAAGCAATACCGCACCTGCAAACTCCTCGTCGGTATTGAGCGTCCATCCGATGACCAGAAGCCCGGCCGCACGGGCTGCCGCGACCAGATCCCCGTCTATCAGGTCAAACCGGGGGAGGATGGCGGCGGCCGGGAACGAGGACGCCACCTGGATCGGATCCCCCTCCATCGACCGGAAGATATACCCGATCCGTGCATCCGGCAGCAGGGGGGCGATCCGCCGGAGGCAGTCGGGATCAAAGGAGACGATCATCACCTTCGTATGACCACTCGCCTGCACCATCCCGGCGATCAGATCCTCATATCCCCCCTCCTTCAGCTCAATGACAAGGCCGCAGTCCCCAAGATCCAGGGCAAGGACGGACGCAAGTGTCGGGATCACCTCCCCCTCCCCGGCATCATACTGCACAAGGTCCGAAAGGGTGTACGCAGAGACCGGGCCGGTCCCGTCCGTCGTCCGATCCAGGGTCGGATCATGGATGGCGACCGGCACCCCGTCCCGGCTGATACGGAGGTCAATCTCAACATAATCAGCACACCTGCCCCCTTCCTGAAGTGCTGCAATGGTATTCTCAGGCCGGATGGCACGGGCCCCGCGATGGCCGATGATGATCATATGCTACCAGTGCGGGGCTCCGGATAATAGAGATTCCGGAGGGGCCGGGAAGGGGGACCATACCCCCGTCCGCTCGTACATCAGCACAGCAGCGGATCAGACCTTCCTGATGATCGCACCGGTGTTCCTCGCCGCAACCTCCTCCACCGTCCCGCCGATCCCGGCAAGCGCCTGCCGGGCGGCATCGGCAACCCCGGTATCGCCTTTTTCGATGATGGCATAGACCGTCGGGCCGAAGGAGGAGAGGCCCGCCCCGTACGCCCCAGCCTCACAGAGGAGGGCGGGCAGCCGCCGGACAACCTCATGCTGCAGCGCCATCTCATGGCGCTTGAACCCGATCTCCTGGAGCCGGTTCACGGCCGCCCCGAACCGATGTATATCCTCTTCAATGATCGCAGGGAGCATCTGTATCATGACGCGGTGACAGATCTCCTGCACCTCCGAAAGCGGGACAGGGCAGCATGCAGAGAAGATATCGACCTCCTTCTCATCAGAGGCACCCGGCGGAGTATCCGGGGTGATGAGGAGGATCCCGAATTTCTCGGGGAAGGGATGCCTGAAGATGACCGGGGCGGGTGCAACACCCCGTGATGCCGAGGATGGCCGAAACGATGACTTCTCCTCCCCTTCCCCGAACCGGTGGCCGCCGTCGATGATGAATCCGCCGGAATCAAAAGCGGCCGTCCCGATCCCGGATGTCCCGCCCCTCCCGGTGATCCCGGCAAGATCGAGTGCAGATACGTCCCGTCCATAAAGCTCTGCAACCGCCTTCCCTGCCGCAAGAGCGATCTGGGTTCCGCTTCCAAGGCCGGTATGGCGGGGGAGTATTGTATGCAGGATGATCGCCGCCCCGCCGGTCAGCCCGAAGAACCCGATCACCGCCCGTGCAGCCTCTTCTGCCCGATGCCTGCTCTCCTCATCCCCCCCGGTGACGGTGACCGTCCCGGCCGCCCGTGCCTCGACGAGGAGATGGGGGCGGTCGAGCGTGATCCCGATCCCGCCGTCCACCCTCCCGATCCCGCCATGCAGATCGATGAGGCCGAGATGGAGCCGGGCCGGTGCATCCACAATGACCCGGCGGGTATCGGCGAAGGTGCTTGAGGGGAAGATCTCGGTGATCGCCATCAGTGGAGCATCCTTATGGATGATCCGGTACAGCCGGGAGAGGAGCGGCTCACCCGGCAGGATCCCAAAGACCGATGCGAGATGAGCATCGGCCGGATACGACTCGATCGAGAGGATCTCCCGCCTCGACTCGATCCGGTGCTGTTTTAAGATCCTGCCGATGGGAATATCCGCCTTCATCAGATCAGTTGCGATCTCCGGGGCAAGCCGTTCAAGCGGGGTATACGAGATGGCATAGATGAGCGGCCGGCCATCCTCCCCTTCACCGAGATCGACGATCCGGTGGTTCACGGGATCTCCCTCCCGGATCTTCAGGATGGCGGCAACCCTCCGGTCGGCGGGGATCACCTCCTGGAGACGGGTGACCACCCCGATATCGCGTTCCGTCGCCAGGGAGAGGAGGTGGGTCACCGAGCCGTCCGTGCCAAGGAGTACTTTCTGGAAAGGGGAGAAGCATCCCGTCTTCGCCTCGATCTCCTTCATCCTCCGGGAGAGTTCCGGAGCGCCAAGCGGCTGAAACATTTCAGTATCATCCATTCAGATCCGGTATCGGCACCCCCCTTCTTACTTCTATCTATATGTCATCCAAACCCTCTTCTTTGACCAGTGCCGATCTATTCCATATGCAGTATGCAGAAGGGAGGATCGGACGGGTCTTCTTCATCCGGATCGATGACGGCGAGGAGCTGATCACAACCCTCACCGGGTTTGCACGGGACCACGGGATCAGCCATGGGACCATCACCTTCTTTGGGGCACTGAAACGGGCAGGCCTCGTCACCGGCCCGGAGGAGCCGGTCATTCCGCCGGTCCCCCACCATGAGGAGATCGAGGGGGGCTGGGAATGCCTCGGGACCGCGACCATCTATCCGGGAGAGGATGGCCCTTCCCTCCACCTCCATGCAACCGCCGGCAGGGGGCGGGATGCGATCACCGGCTGCCTCAGGACCGACTGCCGCGTCTACCTCGTCGTCGAGGCGGTTCTGTACGAGGCGGTCGGGATCGACGGCAGCCGCCTCCCGGACCCGGTCATCGGTGCGGCACTCCCGGTACTCCGCCATCAGAACCCCTGATCACCATCCTCTTTTCTTTCGGTTTTTCTCTGGAAACCGAAGATCATTCGTATCATCGGAATGGAACCGAAACATCTTCGGCTCGGGGTTATCTATTCCGAACAAGAGAATCAACAGGGATGAAGCGGTACTCAATGGTCGCAAGGGTTACCAGTCTGGTCGAGATGATCGCATCCAAAAACAGTATTCTTTCAGAGATCTATGCCCTTCCATACCGTGAGGTCGTTGCACGGGAGATTGCCCTCGCCGGTATCTCTTCCGATGATCAGGTTCTGAGCGTCGGGTGCGGACCGGTCCCCTTTACCGCAATCCACCTGGCACGGCAGAGCCATGCCGAAGTGATCGCAATCGACTACCAGCCCGATGTCGTCGCTGCCGCGAAAGCCTGTATCCGGAGGCTGGGCCTCTCGGATCAGATCCGGGTGATCTGCATGGATGCCGCCCTGGATCTCCCCGAAGGATTCGATGCGGCCATCGTTGCACTCCAGGCACACCCGAAGGAGGAGATCCTGGAGATCCTCCAGAAGAGGGGGGCTCCGGAGGCACGGTTCATCTTCCGGGCTCCGAGCCCGCAGTTTACCAGCAGATATGACGCCCTCCCCGGAAAGGAGGGGATCTCTGCATGGGTTGAACAGAAAATGAAGACCTTTGACCGCTCGATCCTCTATACGGGAGGCCAGCTATGAGATCGATGTACCGGAATGAACCATTCGGTTCGGAGAATACCAGGCTCCGGCTTCCGAATATCGGAAAGGTAACAAAGAAGATCGAGGATATCGGGAGCAGGTGGCCTGCACTCGGCCATCTCTACAGCACGTACCTCTACACGGATGTTGTCGATTGCGAGGTGGAGCTGGCAGGGCTGAAACCCGGCAGCTCCATCCTTCATATCGGGTGCGGCTCACTCCCCTTCACCGCACTCGCCCTGGCAGAGAAAGGATATGCCGTGACCGGAGTCGATAATGACCCCGCCTCCATCGCGGCAGCCCGGAGGTTCACCGAGTATCATAAACCGGGTGCGGATATCACCTTCATCGAGGATGATGGTGCGTCGGTCGATCCCTCCCGCTACGATGCGATCTGGGTCTCCCTCAATGTCGCACCAAAGGAGGAGGTCCTGAAGAACCTCCTTGCCGGGATGCGGGAGGGAGGTGCGATCATCTACCGCAACCCGCGGGAGAAGAGATCTTCGGAGCTTTATGAGCAGATCCTCCCCGAGACATTCGGTGAAGAGTACCATCACAGGAGAATACCGACAGACCGGGTAAAAGAGGCAGTTTGTATGAGAAGAGCACCGTTTCCTGAAGAGATCCCTGAGGGGTCCAGTCATATCTCCCTTGAGAATCTTGGAACAGACCGGCCGGCAAGGATCCGGCATATCCCTGACTACTCCCTCATCCCGCCCCTTGGACTGAGACCGGGAAAAGAGGTGATCATCCATTGTCGCCACCCGATGGGGGGGCCGATCGTCCTCTCCGTTGAAGGGCGGAGGGTGGCACTGGCACGTGAGTTTGCACGCCGGATTTTTGTTACCGAGGCGGAGGTGACCGACGGGTGGATCAGCCGGAAGGCCGTGGCAGGCAGAGCCTGATCCTCCTCGTCGGCCCACCGAATGTCGGAAAGAGCGTCATCTTCAACAATCTGAGCGGGATGGCCGTCGAGATGGCCAACTATCCCGGCACGACCGTCGATTATACCGAAGGGAAGGCAGTTCTCGGCACCATCCAGGCACGGATCATCGATACCCCCGGCACCTACACCCTCACCGGATCAAATGATGCCGAGGAGGTCGCAGGCGCAATGCTCGAGGGGGACCCGGACCTCGTCGTCCAGATCCTCGATGCCTGCAACCTCGAGTCGAGCATCTACCTTGCCCTGCAGGTCCTTGAGCACCGCCTCCCGATGATCCTCGTCATCAACCGTATGGACCTCCTCTGTGAGAAGGGGGGGGCGATCGATACCGACGCTCTCTCCCGCGAGCTCGGCCTCCCGGTCCTGACGACGACCGCCCTCTCCGGAGAAGGGCTTGAGAGACTCAGATCCACCATCATTGAGGTCCTCTCGGGAAAGCTCGATGCAGAGCCGAAGAGAGAGGTGCCTGCCGAATGGGAGGCGGCCGAGCGGATCCGTGAAGCCGTAACCGGCGCACCGGAGAAACGGCCCCCAACCCGGCGTGAGATCATCGGGGATGCGATCATGCGTCCATGGCCGGGCGTTGCCGTAGCATTCGTCGTCCTGCTCGGCGTCCTGGCAATCATCGTCGGGATGGGAATGGGGCTGCGGCGGTTCATCCTTCAGCCGATAGTTCTTGGATACATCATCCCCTGGATCGATACCCAGGTTGCAGGGATCGTCGCCCCGGGCCTCCTCCAGAATATCCTCATCGGGGAGTACGGGTTTTTGAATAAAGGTATCGAGTGGCCGTTTACGCTGATCCTCCCGTATATTCTCTCATTCTACCTTGCGCTGAGCATCCTCGAGGACAGCGGCTATATGCCGAGGCTCGGCGTGATGCTTGACGGCCTCCTCGGCAAGATCGGGCTCACCGGCCCGTCGATCATCCCGATCCTCCTTGGCTATGGCTGCGGCATACCGGCGATCATATCGACACGGGCACTCCCGTCCCGGAAGAACCAGATGATGATCGCCCTGATGGTATCGCTGAGCGTCCCCTGTGTGGCCCAGACCGGGGCGTTCATCTCGCTCCTTGCGGTACGATCAGTCCCGGCACTCATCTTTGTCGCATTTCTCTCTGTCGCTGCCCTCATCATCACCGGGGCGGTCCTCAACCGGCTCCTCCCCGGAAGGCCGACCCCGATGGTGATGGAGATCCCCGATCTCCTCCTCCCGAAGGCATCGGTTCTGGCAAAGAAACTCTGGATGAGGATAAAACACTATCTTGTTGACGGGGTCCTTCCGGTCATCGGGGGGGTTGCGGTTGCGGCGATCCTCTATGAGACGGGGCTGATGGCCCGGCTTGGAACAGTCATGAGCCCGCTCGTCCGGGGATGGCTCCATCTCCCCGAAGAGGCGGCCGTCCCGCTGCTGCTTGGGGTCTTTCGGAAGGAGCTGACGGTCCTCCCGCTCCTTGAGATGGATCTCACGACCCTCCAGCTCGTCGTCGGGTCCGTCGTCGCCCTCTTCTATGTCCCCTGTGTGGCGATGCTTGCGATCCTGTACCGGTACTTCGGGATGAGATTCACCCTTGCGGCACTCATCCTGACCACCGGGGCGGCATTCCTGATCGGCGGGCTCATCGCCCAGATCGGGGCGGTGATCCTCTGATGGCCCGGCGAGGTGAGGCGGCGAGGCGGATCCTTCTCCTCCTCCTCGGCGTCATCGTGATAGCCGGGATCATCGTTGCCATCGGGGTTGGGGAGATGGTGGCTATCATGAGCGGGATCACCCTCCCCTGGCTGATCGCCCTGACCCTCCTCCAGCTTGGAACACTCTACCTCACATCGACCATCTGGTACCTCCTTCTGAGGGAGAAGAGTGCAGCCATCACCCAGTCATCGGTATTCCTGATCACAATGGCAGGAACCTTCATCGAGAGTATCACCCCCTCGGTGAAACTCGGCGGGGAGGCGATGAAGATCTACCTGATGAAGAAGAAGAGTGCCCTCTCCTACCAGGAGGTGACGGGTGTGGCAATCGCGAGCAAGATCTTCTACCTCGTCCCGTTCCTTCTCATCAGCCTCATCACCATCGTCGCCGCCCTCTTCATCCTGGATCTCCCGGCAGTCGTGTACTCAGCCTTTGCAGGACTTCTGATCTGCTGCTGCCTCGTCTATCTCCTCCTTTTCAGGACCAGAGAGAGAGAGCAGGTACGGGAGACGGGGAGGGATCAGTCGATCATCGGGAGGCTGCGGACCAGAACAGAAGCCGCACGATCATTTCTCAGCAGGTCATCAGGGATGGCGGCAGAGATCGTCAGGGATCCAACGAAGAGTGCGACCCTCTATCTCCTCGCCTTCATCGTCTGGGCCTTCTATCCGGTGAAGGTGTATCTTGTTGCATACCTGCTCGGCTTCCAGGTCAGCCCCATCGTCATCATCATCGCCACCTTCACCGCGTACCTCGTCAGCATGATCCCCCTCCTCCCCGGTGGGCTCGTCACCTTTGAGGGGACGATGGCCCTGGTCCTCGTCTCGGGCGGGATGGCGCTCCCCGATGCGGCCGCAGTCGCCATCATGACACGGTGCATCACATTCTGGATACCCCTCCTCCTCTCTGCGGCAGTCACGCTCTTCTTTATCCAGGAGAAGAGGAGTGAGGCGGTCTTTACAGCATAACCGCACCCCCTGATCTCGGTTTTTCTATGGAAACCGAAGAATGTTCGGCTCCGGCTTATCTTCCCCAAACAACCAAAAGAGTAGTAATGAGTCCACCGGATCCATCACCTGTACCCCTTGATACCGTCATCACCGGGGAGAAGGCCAGGATCGCAAGCGTCCGGGCGAAAGGGCAGCTTCGAAAACGGCTCCTTGAGATGGGGATCATCCCGGGTGCGATCATCGAGTCGATACGGGTAGCGCCGCTCGGCGATCCCGTTGAGTTCCGGATAAAGGGATACAGCCTCTCCATCAGGAAGAAAGATGCCTCCTGTATTGACGTTGTGATGGAGGTGGAGTGAGATGGCGTCATGCCCGCTCTCCCTCATCGCCCCGGGGACGAAGGCCATCGTCACGATGGTGAATGCCGGAGAAGGGCTTCGCCGGCGCCTCTATGACCTCGGACTCGTCCCTGAGGCGAATGTGACGGTTGTCACGGCAGATCGCGGCTCGATCATCGTCTCCGTCGCCGGATGCCGGTATGCACTCTCCCGTGGCATGGCGATGAAGATCCTGGTTGCACCGGAGATGGTGGCGGTATGAAGAAGGCGATCACCGTTGCCCTCACAGGGAACCCGAATGTCGGAAAGACGACCCTCTTCAATACCTTAACCGGCTCACGCCAGCATGTCGGCAACTGGCCCGGCGTCACCGTCGAGAAGAAAGAGGGGACCTGTGAGCATGCCGGCAGGACCATCGAGGTGACCGATCTCCCCGGAACCTACAGCCTGACGGCATACTCGGCCGATGAGGTCGTCGCCCGGAACTTCATCATCGAGGACCGGCCGGATGTCGTCGTCCAGGTGGTGGATGCCTCAAACCTGGAACGGAACCTCTACCTGACGATGCAGCTTGCCGAACTTGGCAGGCCGGTCATCATCGCCCTGAATATGGTGGATGTCGCAGAAGGACGGGGCGACACCATCGATGAGAGACGCCTCGCAGAACTCCTTGCGATGCCGGTCATCCGGACCGTCGGGACATCTGGCAAGGGTCTTGAGGATCTCCTGGACGCAGTCGTCGCAATTGCGGCGAAAGGGGAGAAGCATACCCATACCATCGGATACGGGGACAATGCCGAGGCACTCATCTCCGACCTCGTCGGGATCCTCGATGATGATCCCGATCTCGCTCCCCGGTACCCGCTCCGCTGGCTCGCCGTCCGTCTCATCGAAGGGGACGCGGATATCAGGAGGGTCGTCTCCGGGAGCAGTGTCGGGGATGCCGTCTTTGCACGGCTTGCCGATATCGATTTTGATGAGTACGAGGCGACCCTTGCAGACAAGCGGTACGAGGCGATCGGCGCCATCCTTCCGCAGGCCTGTACTATCTGTGTCCGGAAGATGACCGGATCGGATATGATCGACCGGGTCGTCACCAACAAGTATCTCGGCATCCCGATCTTCCTCGCCCTGATGTGGGGTGCATTCCAGCTCACCTTCGCGGTTGCTGAACCGTTCATGGAGGGGATCGAGCATATCTTCGGCTGGCTCGGCGAAGGGGTTGCCGCATCGGTCGGGACCGAATGGCTCGCCTCCCTCCTCGGGGACGGGGTCATCGGGGGTGTCGGCGGCGTCCTCGTCTTCGTCCCGAATATCTTCATCCTCTTCCTGATCCTCTCGATCCTCGAGGGGAGCGGATACCTTGCCCGCGGCGCCTTCATCATGGATCGGCTGATGTATGCGATAGGGCTGCCCGGCAAATCCTTCATCCCGATGCTGATGGGCTTTGGTTGCAATGTTCCTGCCATCATGTCCACCCGGACCATCGAGGATGAACGGGACCGGCTCATCACCATCCTGGTCAATCCCTTCATCTCCTGTGGAGCACGCCTCCCGGTCTATATCCTCTTTGCCGGTGTCTTCTTCGGCCGCGATGCAGGAAATGTCATCTTCGGACTCTATGTCCTCGGCATCCTCGTCGCCATCCTCTCGGCAAAGCTCTTCAGGAGCACCGTCCTTCCGGGGGAGTCCTCCCCCTTCATCATGGAGATGCCCCCGTACCGGATCCCGACCCTGAAGAACGCACTCCTCAATATGTGGGAGAAGGGATCGACCTACCTGAAGAAGGCCGGAGGGATCATCCTCATCGGTTCCCTCATCGTCTGGTTCCTCGCCTCGTTCCCCGCCGGGGTCGAATACGGGAGCGAAGAGAGTTTTGCGGGGATGATCGGAAAGACGGTTGAACCGCTCGTCGCCCCGCTCGGCCTCGACTGGAAGATCGCCGTTGCACTCATCTTCGGGTTCGTTGCCAAGGAGATCGTCGTCAGTTCGCTTGGTGTCCTCTATGGAGCAGAGGAGGGATCAGCCGCCCTCTCTGATGCACTCCTTGCAGACCCCGCCCTCTCGACCGCCGGCGCCCTTGCGGTGATGGTCTTTGTCCTGCTGTATATGCCCTGTGTCGCAACCCTTGCGATCATCAGAAAAGAGACGGGATCATGGCGCTGGGCAACCTTCTCGGTCATCTATGGACTGGTGGTTGCATGGGTGCTGGCGTTTGTCACGTTCCATCTGGCCGGATTCTTCCTCGGAGGTGCATAAACGATGTCGATATACCAGAAACGGATCTTTGCGGCTCTCCTTGGAGCCCTCTATCTCCTTGCGGGAGCAGCCACCCTCATTGCAGTCGCCATCCCGGAGATCGGGATCATTGAGATCCTCGGGATCACCGGGGATCCCGCAGGCGGGTTCATCCTCATCGTCATCGGGGGAACCCTCTTCTATGGGTACCTGGAGCTCTCAAGAGGGATCAATGAAGGGGTCGCCTTCCTGCATGTCGGGATCGCCCTCGCTCTTGTCTTCGGGATGATCCGGCTCCTCTCGATTGGGGCAGAGTTTGCCACGATGGCACTCTTTGAGGATGAGATGATCACCCTCGGGATGCTGAGGGAGGAGCTGGTGCCGGTCCTGTACCTTGCCGTCATCGCCCTTGCCGGGTTCATCGCATGGGGCAAAGAGTTCTCTGCCGGCCTGCTGCGGGGTTAGGATGTTTGCAGATATCGCAGAGAAGATAGCGGGAGGAGGGGTTGCACTCCCCCTCCTTGCACTGGACCTTGGGATCACCCAGGACCAGCTCAGGGAGCGGCTCGCTATGATGGAGCATATGGGCTATCTTGCCCGGCCGGAGTGTCCCCCGGAAGAGACGGAGAAGGGTGGCTGCGGCTGCTGCTCCGGGTGTTCGAAGGAGTCGGGGGACCGGTTCTTCCTCACCGAAAAAGGGATGAAACTCATCCGAAAGAGATGAGCAGGTTCCAGTACTGGAGCCATCCAAGATAGAGGATCAGAAGGCCGGCCAGAAACCGTCCTTCCTTGTTTTTAAGGAGAGAACGTCCGGAGTAGAGCAGAAGCACCGCGATTGCCATCGGCATCCAGAGGATGACTCCAAAGAACGGCGGGGTGCCGAAGAGGAGCCCTGAGACCTCCATCGATCCGAAGAAGAGGAGGGGGAAGAGGACGGCGAGGCCGGAGAGGATGATGATCATCCGGTACTCCTCCCCTTTGAGACTCCGCAGACCCCCGATGAGGGCGGCCGAGAGGAAGAGGCCGGAGAAGAGGATGAGGATCGCCAGATGAAGATCCGGGATCTCATGCCATGCCGCCTTCCTCCAGGCAACGACCGGCGTCTCCCCCATGAAGAGCCAGTCGTCACCATATCTCGTCTCAAAGACGAGCATGCCGGGGTTGTTGATCCCGAGGAAGTACCCCGGTTCCGCCTCGATATAGATGCCATCCCCGATGATGAGGGTGTCGTCCCGCGAGGTGACGGTGATCACCTTCTGGGCGGGGGCAACGACCCGGATGAATGCCTCAAACCCGGTCTCCGGGCTCCGGGTGGAGAGATAGGTCCCGGTATACTCCTCCTTCGATCCCGGCACCGGATCGGTGATCGCCGCTCCCGGTGGAGCATCCCCGGTGAAGAGGCTGAGAAGGGCATACCGCCTTGATGATCCTCCCACCCCGGTATAGCAGATGAAGATCCCGAGATCCTCTTCGGGGATGATGGCAAGGAGGGACGAGGCGCCGGGAACATCCCCTGAATGCATCAGGATACGGGTATCTCCCCGGTACTGCTCCATATAGCCCCCTTCAGCGATGCCGGGGAGGCGGGGATCATGGGTGAAGATCTGCCTGGATTCGGTATCGGATTCAAGCTCATGGATCATGAAGATCGCCATATCCTCAGCCGTTGCGTACATCCCCCCGGCCGGAAGGTAGGCGGAATAGATGGGTACGCCGCCGGTGAGGGCGGGACCCGGATACCGGGCGGCGAGGAACGGGGGAAGGGGATCAAACCCGGTCGAGGACATCCCGTACGGGGTGAGGATCGTCTCCCGGATGTACTGGCTGTACGGCATCCCGGATACCTCTTCTATAACAGCTCCCGCGAGGAGTGCCCCGCTGTTTGAGTATCCTGTGACAGCCCCGGCCGGCCGGACCCGTGGAGGCTGGTTCTTCAAAAAGGTCTCATATGGTGAGAGAATATCTCCGGGATCCCGGACGAAGAGGCCGGTGATCCGCTCATCAAGGCCGGAGGTATGGGTCATCAGGTGCGTGGGAGTGATGGGATCGGGATAGGTCGGAGGGATGATCGGCTCGGGAAGATAGAGGTTGACATCACCGTCGAGATCAAGCTTCCCCTCCGCTGCGAGCTGCTCCATCGCCTTCCAGGTGAAGAGCTTCGTCACCGAACCGACCGGGAGGAGGGTCACCCTGGGATCAAGGGGATAGCTGCCATGAATCTCCGCGGTTCCGTATCCCTTCAGATGAATGATCCGTCCCTCATGGACAACCGCAAGGACCGCCCCGGCTATCCCGGGATCCTCGAGATCGGCTTCGATCCATGCATCGGGATCGATGGCGGCAACGGGTGCGACAAGGGTTGTGAGAAGAAGAAAGAGGAGGAGCCGGATCATCCGATCCGACCCACCGGCATCAGGTAGAGCGGGGCCTCATCGGCAGGGAGGCCCATCGCCTCCTGGACGGCACGATCATCGAAGGCACCGACCGCGACCGTTCCAAGCCCCCGGCTCGTTGCGATGAGGTAACAGTTCTGGGAGACATGGCCCGCCTCAAGGATGGTGTACCGCTCTGCCCGGTCGCCATACCGGACCCGGAGCCGGTCATACACACCGGAGATGACGAGGGTGACGGGGGCGTCGGCGACCGACTGCTGCCCGACGGCGGCGGCGGAGAGGGCACTCCGGGGATCGCCAGCCTCTAGCAGGGTGATCCGGTGGCCATCGGGGTGGTACCGGTACGTACCGGGGGCGATCCCCTCGACATCCCCGATGGCGACCGTCACCTCAAGCGGGTAGAGGGCACCCGCAGACGGGGCCGCCCGGTAGCCCCGGTTTGCGTCGGTGATCCCCTGGGCCGCCCAGAGGAGGGAGGAGAGGTCGGCGGTACTGAGCGGTTCACTGCTGTAGGAGCGGATCGAACGGCGGGCTTCTATCGCCTCCTCGAGCGAGAGGGTGCCTTCCATATCCGGCGGAGGAAGGCTGATCGCATCGGAGAGGGGGGCAACGGGAGCCGGCTCATCGGCAACCCCGGTGCAGAGGGGGATGCAGGCAAGGATACCAAGGAGAACCAACAGTCGGATCATACCTTCCATTCAGCATCCGGAATAAAAAGGGTATGGGTGATCAGGAGAACCATTATTGTCTTCGTTTCCCCAAGTACATACCATGGCAGAAGCAGAGAAACAGGGCTCCGTCCTCCTCGAGACGACGATGGGCGATATTACAATCGAACTCTTTGATGATATGCCGGTGACGGCAGGCAACTTTGCCAGCCTTGTGAAGAAGGGCTTCTACGATGGGATCATCTTCCACAGGGTCATCGCCGGATTCATGATCCAGGGCGGGGATCCGAAGGGAACCGGAACCGGTGGTCCGGGATATACCATTCGGGATGAGTTTGCACCGGGGAGGAAGAATGTCAGGGGAACAATTGCTATGGCAAACGCAGGACCAAACACCGGCGGAAGCCAGTTCTTCATCAATCTCGTCGATAACACCTACCTCGACGGCAAGCACCCGGTCTTTGGAAAGGTCGTCAATGGGATCGATGTCGTCAACGCCATCGGCAAGACGAAGACCGGCAGGAACGACCGGCCCCAGACAGAAGTCAAGATCATCAAGGCATCGATGATCTAAGCACTCTCCTTTTTTCCGCAGAGATCCGACAGTATCGTCAGGACAGCCCCTGATCCGGGTCCATTTTCAGTATACGGTATCCGGTAGATGGCAGAGAAGCCATGATCCGGGCCGAGGATCGCCATCGCTGTTTCGTACTCCTCATCTGAACGGACCTTGTTGATGGCAAGCCGGCGATCCGAAATCCCAAGCTCCGCTGCCAGTGCTGCCGTCCGGGATGCGGTCCGGATCGCCCGTTCCGTCGGCTCGGTGACGGCGATGAGATGGGAGAAGCCCCGCCCGAGGCCACGGCCGAGATGTTCAAAGCCGGCCGGTGTATCCATCAGGACCGCCTCGTCCTCTCGTACTTTCACCTGCCTGACGATCCCACGGATCAGGGTATTCTCCGGGCAGAGGCATCCGGTCCCTGCGGATTCGACCGTTCCCATCACAAGAAGCCGGATGCCGGACGGCGTCATGATCCCGCACCGCGAGGCGAGATCCGAGAGATCAGGGGTGAGGGAGATCACCCCGCCACCCCCGATCTTCTCGCTGAGATACTGGCGGTTTTTTGTGACCGGGGTGATCATGGACTGACTGCATCCGAGGGCATAGGCGAGATCCTCCTGCGGATCGGCATCGATGGCGAGGACCGAGAAGCCTGCCCCGGTGAAAGAGGTGGCAAGGAGGGCGGTGAGGGTCGTCTTGCCGACACCCCCCTTTCCGCTGACGAGGATCCGAAGCCCCGGCAGCGGCCCTCTCCTCCTGATCCTCCGTTCAGATACCAAGCGCCTTCCTCTTCCCCTCGATATGGGCGATGATCAGGTCAGCCGCCTTCACCGGGTCAGGCTCGACAGCAAACTTCGCCTTGACGATATCATCGAGGCCGTTTGTCAGGAGATCAACAACCGCCGGGCTGCCGCTGATATTCGGCATCGGGCCAAGGACGGTATAGACACCGGATGCAACAAAGTACGCACCGATGGCAACCGCCTTCTGTGAGTACCACTCCGGAGCTGCCCCGGCGACCGGGAGCTGGTGGATGCCGACACCGAGGGTATTGCCGAGTGCCGCAAGGAGGACAAGGATCCGTGAACAGTCCACACAGGAGCCCATATGCAGGACCGGCGGGATACCGACCGCCTTGCAGATCGATTTCAGCCCGTCTCCTGCAAGGAACGCGGCATCCGGGGTGAGAAGGCCGGCTTTCCCGGAGGCGACGGCGGCACACCCGGTCTCGACACAGAGGATATCATTCTTGATCAACTCCTTTGAGAGGGTGACATGGCCGTAATCATGCTTGATCCTCGGGTTATTGCAGCCGACGATCCCGACAGCACCCCGGATCGTCCCGGCTGCGATCGCATCGACGAGCGGCTGGAGGGTTCCCCCGAGGGCGGCGGTGATCGCCTCAACCGAGAACCCGGCCTGGACGGCGACCGGTTTTCCAGGGATGAAGACCTTCTCGGGGTCCCGGAGTCTGAAGTTCCCGATTGCTGTCCTGACGATCTCTTCGGCGGTCTCCCGTGCGGTCGAGGGTTCAAACTCCATGTAGTATGAACCCGGAATCTTCGCCTTCGGGCTGGTCGAGATGATCTTTGTATGGAAGCAGCTTGCCGTCCTCGGAAGTGATGGGAAGATACACTGGTAATCAACAACCATCGCCTCGAGGGCGCCTGTTGCGATGACCAGCTCCTGGTTGAAGTGGTTGCCTGCCATCGGGATGCCTTTGCGCATCAGGAGCTCGTTTCCGGTGCAGCAGAGGCCGACGAGGTTGATCCCGGCCGCCCCGGCATCGCGGGCACGCTGCTGCATCGCCTCATCCTCTGCGGCAGCGACGACCATCTCCGAGAGCATCGGGTTGTGGCCATGGAGGGAGATGTTCACCATATCCTCCTTCACAACGGCAAGGTTGATCTGCGACTCGCAGGGGACCGGGGTGCCGAAGAGAACATCGGAGACCTCGGTCGCCATCATCGACCCGCCCCAGCCGTCGGCAAGCGCGGTTCTGAGGCCATGGAGGAGGATGTTGCCATAATGAGCCCCGACACCCATCTGGATCCGGTGCATCGCCTCGACGATCTCACGGTCGATGCTCCGGGGCAGGATCCCGGTCTCCTCCCAGATGGCATGGGTGGCAGTCGGTGCCCGCCGGGTCAGTTCGATCTCCCCTTTCACGCTCCCAAACTCATCAAGGTAGGCAAGTGCGAGATCATGGGCAATCTCGATCGCCTCACGGTTGGTGGGGATGCCATACTCCTCCGCAAGGGCAAAGAGCTTCTCCCGATCGGTGATCATGTAGTCATTCGTCTCCCCTTTGCCGACAAGGAGGAGGGTCTCGACGATCTCCCGGCCGTGATCCGAATGGGAGGCCGCCCCGGTTGCGAGGGTGTCCAGCAGGTTCCGTGCGACGATCAGGTCGGCATCTGCGCCACAGACACCCCGGTCACGGTTCCGTTCAGGGATGATCCGGCAGGGCCCCATTGTGCACCGGCTGCAGGAGAGGCCGGAGGAGCACCATTTACACCGGGGATCCTGCATCTCGTCCCTGTCCCAGACGGTCTCGATCCCCTCTTTGAGGCAGTGTTCGATCGCCTTCATGGCGGTCTCATCAATCGTCCTCTCCAGAACCTTCTCCTGGATCACCTTCGGGTTCATCAGCGACATCTTCGCCCGGTCAAGGTCGCATGTCTCCATACGCTCCCCGATCAGCTCTGCTTTGACTCTCTTCTCTTCACCAGACACTAGCATCACCTCTCCGGAGTGGGATACTCCACAGGAATCTCACTATCCTGGTATATTATAAAGATTTGCCTCAACTGCCAAGGTCCGGGCTTTGCTATCTGATGAACCGGAAATCCTCCATAATACAAAAGTGTATCAAACATTAAGTGGAACACAATAGATATCTATGGGAGGTCTGCACGATCCTCGAAACACTCCTGATAGCCTCCTGCCTTGTATCCGCTTTCATCACCTTCGGGCTAGGGATCTATGTCTATGCAACGATCCCGGGTGAAAAGGCCGCCATCCTTTTTCTCGCTGCAATGGCGACTGCAACCTACTGGGCACTCGGAGAGTTCTTTCTCTGGCAGGCGACCAGTTATGAAGGAGTCTATTTCTGGCTGAGGATCAGCTCATTCTGGCCGGTCCTTGCGGTCCTTGCCGCCCACTTTATCCTGATATACACCGAACACCCATTATCTGAGAGGAGAAGGATACCCCTAATCCTTGCTCTCCTCTATCTTCCCGCCTCTTTTTTTGCCCTGCTGGGGAGCTTTACGGATACCATCTATACCGTTGTCTTCGATGAAGGACGGTGGATATACCAGCCGGTACTCTCCGGGCCTTTCTACATCGCCTCTGCACTTTATGTTATCATCGTGATGATCCTCGCGGTGTATCTGATCGCCTCAGCCTGGTTCAATGCACCAAACGAACGAATCCGGCAGCAGAACCGCCTCGTCTGCATCGGACTGCTCGCTGCCATCGGCTTTGGGATGATCTCCGGATTACTCCTCCCGGTACTCGGTATCACAACACCGAACTTCATCTTTATCGGACTTGCCATCTTCTCATGCTGCATCACCGTCGCGATTCTGCGATACGGCCTCTTCACCCTGAAACCGGAGACTGCAGGGCCGGAGATCATCGCAACGATGCCGGACGGGCTGCTGCTGGTCGATCCCGGCGGCAGGATCATCTCGGCCAATGCAGCAGCAGACGGACTCTTCGGAGCATTTGCCGGCAGTCTTCCGGGAACAAGCATCCGGACGATCCTCCCCGAGGATATCTCTGCAACAATACGCATGCATGGGGAGGAGGGGGAGACGATCACAGATCTTGAGGCATATCCGGAAAATATCGG
Organism: Methanocalculus alkaliphilus; assembly: GCF_024170505.1. NCBI lineage: Archaea > Methanobacteriati > Methanobacteriota > Methanomicrobia > Methanomicrobiales > Methanocalculaceae > Methanocalculus > Methanocalculus alkaliphilus. The sequence continues at coordinate 33,255 of NZ_JALJYG010000007.1, read as the reverse complement.
GGGAAAGGCTATCAGCATCGCAGCATCCGGGGTACGGGCCCCTGATGGCAAACCGGCAGGCTGCATCCTCATTATCCGGGATATCTCAGCAAGAAAGGCGGCTGAGAAAGCCCTTCGGATCGCCAGCGAGAGGATCAGCTGGCTGACACGGCTCACCCGGCATGATATCGCAAACGAGGTGACCGCCCTTGGCGGCTACCTTGAACTGCTGAAAGATGAAGAGGATCCAAAGAGACGGGATCATTATCTCGACCAGGCTGTCCGGAAGGTCGGGACCATCACCGGCCATCTCAGATTCTCCCGCGAATACCAGGATATCGGGGCATATGACCCGGTATGGCTGGCGCTTCAGCCCCTGATCGAACAGGTTGCCCGGGATATCCGGATGGAGGGGGTCAGGGTAGTAGATCATGCTGATCCGGTGACAATCTATGCGGATCGCCTCTTCATCAAAGTGATCCATACGCTGCTCGAAAATGCGGTTCGCCATGGCGGGACCATCACAACCATCACCATATCGACCAGTGAACTGGAGGACGGGAGCCTCCTTCTGGTATTTGAGGATGATGGCACCGGCATCCCGGATGGGGAGAAGGAGTTGATATTCCAGTACGGGTATGGGAAGAACACCGGGTTTGGCCTTGCCTTTGCCCGTGATATCACGGCGGTGACAGGGATCACCCTCACCGAAGACGGAGAGGAGGGGCGGGGAGCCCGGTTTGGGATTAGGATTCCAGAGAAAGGATGGATCCGGAAGGGGCAGGCTGATGATCACGGCACCGCGATCTGATCCTCGCGATCAGGGGCGTCCGAGTCGCCTGCCCGCCTCCATCGCCCGATCCAGAAGATCCGGGTGATTCTTCACGCCGCCTGCATCAAAGATGGAGAAGACCGTAACCTCATCGACAATCTCATAGCCGAGGGCTTCAAGCGGGAGACGGAGGGCCTCAAGGGCAAATCCCATATCCTCCTTATGCTCCTGCTCGGCGATGGCGGCGATGACCGCCCGGCGCCCCTGGCCTGCAAGCCGGCTCGACCATGGGCGGGGCCGGGCATCACCGAAGTCATAGAAGCAGTAGAGCCGGTCGATGAAGGCCTTCATCAACGCGGTGATATTGTAGTTATGGGTCGGGGAGACGAGGACGAGGGCATCGGACTGCTGGATGGAGGGATACAACGGGGTGAGCCCGTCCTGAAGGCCTGTGCAGATCTTGTCCTTCCGGCACCGTTCGCAGCCGGTGCATGATGAGAAATCGATATCCCGGAGGTATACCGGTTTTGTCTCCATCATCGCGGCCTCTGCACCCTTGAGGATGTAATGGAGGAGGATATCGGAGTTCCCGCCTTTTCTGGGGCTTCCGGAGATGCCAAGGACGGTATTTTGGGTGGTATTCCGGTTCATGCCTTCCGGTTTCTCTTCAGGAGTCATCTGCTTACCGGTTGGACCCGGTACCTCCCTTCGGGGACCGTGATCAGGAACCTCGCCCCCTCACCAGAGACACCGTCCTCGATGATCGAGATCCCGGTGATCGCAAGGATCTCCCGGATCAGGAAGAGGCCAAGCCCGGTATTCCCTCCAAACCCGTGGTCAAAGATACGCTCCTTCAGATCCTCCGGGATCCCGATGCCATCATCTGCAACCATGATCTGAAGCTCACCGGCGACCTCCTCACAGGAGATGGTGATCCCGGTCACCTCGTTGCCGTGCCGGATGGCGTTATCAAAGAGGTTCTCAAAGACCTTCGGGAGCATCGGATCGGCATGGACGGTATACTCCCCACAGGAGAGGGTAAGGGGGAGGCAGCAGGGGGGCGATATGACAGATAAGAGGGGCTGCCATTGCGGCTCCTGGCTGCCGAGATCCTGGTAGATCCGCGTAAACTCGATCTCTGAGTGGATCCGCAGAACCGCCGTCTCCGTTGCAGCAAGATATCTCAGTATGGTCGGATCATCGGTCTCGAACCGTACAAGCTCAATGGCACTCTGTGCAACCGCGATCTGGTTGACGATATCATGGCGGGTGACGCTTGAGAGGAGGGAGAGCTTCCGGTTCGCCTCACGGAGGTTGACCTCAGCCATTCTCCGGTTCGTGATATCATGAATGATGATGCACTGATCATCGGCACCGGTTCCGGCGAGGAGGTACCTCCTCATCTCAAGGATACGGCCATCCGGCATCGCATGTTCCTGTGTCTCTTCCCCGGGTGGAAAGGGGGGGATAGCGTCTGAGATACCCTTCCCGATGGCATCTCCTGATGCAAGATATGCCACCGATGCCCTGTTCTGGTAGATGATCGCCCCGGTCTCATCTGCGATCAGGATACCATCCGGGAGGATGTCGGGAATACTGCACTGGGTCCTTGGGAGGATGGTAAAGAGCTTGTACTTCGCGGAGGCGAAGACCAGGATACCCGCGACGAGGAGGAAGATGACCGGGGTTATCTGGAGGCCCGGAGCAGGTCCGAGCTTGGCGACATAGACGCCACTTGTCAGGATCGGGAGGATGATGGCAAGGATCAGAAGCCCAATCTGCGGTCGGTAAAAGGAGGGATAATCGATCCATGCCGCCAGAAGGAGGGAGAGGGAGAAGCCGACGAGTGCCATCAGATACAGAAAGGCGATCCAGAAGATCGGGCCGTACTCATAGACAAAGAGGACGAGATCCCCAAGAGAATACGGGGTGATCGACGTATAGTACAGGGAGTGGAGCGGGTTTGTGATCATCGCGAGATAGAAGAGGATCAGGGGGAGGGCGATGACGAGGACGTTTCTCCGGGTAATGTATCGTGCCCGGCCGGTATAGGAGAGGACGAAGAAGAGGAGCGACGGGACGAGGATGAAGATGCCAAGATACTCACCTGCCGTTGTGACGATATTTCCCCCGGGAGTTATAATCACAAGCTCCAGTGCATACGCCAGCGCCCAGATCGAGGCACCGGTGCAGATCCCCTGCAGTGGCAGCAGGCCGGGGGTATCAGGGAGGCGGCGGGTGTAATGGAGGAGATAGAGGCCGATGAGACATGATCCAAGGTAAATAAGGATGAACGGGGAGTACTGGAGGATCATCGGAGGACACCGGAAGGTAGGACAATGTTAACGTATGCAGACATAAATACAGTTGCCATGTCTTGGTGTTCTCTTCAGGGTCTGAATGGAGTGTACTTCAATTAATACCGGCCTTGCGCACCTGGAAACAAAAAAGAGATGAATCCTTGCTGGATTTGCATAATAGCATCAGCCAGGATCATATTCCGACTATTCTCAGCTATGACCGTATCTCCACGATTGTATAGACCTCCAGTCTCTCAATTGAAACGATCACCCGGTTGTCATCATAGGTAAACGGAATATCCCCGGTACTACCCGTCTCAAGATTATGGAGAATGACCCTCTCCGGAGTTCGATCATATGGCATTTCAAGAGAGATCTCAAATTCCGGAGTGGTGGTGAATGTATCGGTCATGTGATTGAAATGATAGTTGACGAGATGGAGCAACACGCTCTCATCTGTCACATACCTCCGGATACCAACGGTGCCTGGTGCATCAGTTCTGATCTCGGGATCATAGTAGGTATGGAGAATGGTGCTGTACTGTGTCAGGTATGGATTTACACCGGTCTTCTCTGAGGGCAGGATAATCTCTCCATGATAGAGATAGTACTCGTACCCAAGCGGCTCGGTTATCGTGTGCCAGGTTCCGGCCCCTATCTGCTTTGCACCAGGTCTCCGCAGTTCAGCAAGCCGATTGTGAGTGTTGGTCTCAAATTCCTTGTTATAGAGGCCAAACTTCCCTGTCTGGATCACAACACCTCCGTCTCTGACATAATCAAGCAGGATGTCTATCTCATTTTCATCTATGATCGTAAGAGATGGCAGGATGACAACCGTATACCCGTCAAGGTCAGATCGTGTTATATCACGCGGGACAATGTCACAGCCAGAGACGATCATGCCATAAGGGACATAGAGGTCAAAGAGAAGATCGAGTGTTCCGGTAAGGTCAATGTCAGATGTTCCGCTTAATGCAAGCGGCAGATACTGGCCTTTTCGTGAAGGGAGTGAATGGATAACCGCAACCTTTGCAGGCTCCCCGGCATGGAAGAGTTCAGGATGGTCATGGAGGTACCGGATGTATTCTCCGGCGGCTTTGGCATCATACCTCACATACTCACGGAAATCAACATATTGCTCTCCATCCATCGTAAGGATCCCGTCAGGCCCACGAATCAGTATGTTGGTATTTGATGAGTAGGCATCTGCAAAGATGTATTTGAACAGATTTTCAGTATTTCGGGGTAGTCTCCCCCGGTCAAAGCTGACCTCGACATAGGGGGAGAAGTGCTTCGAATATCCTTCTGTCATCTTCTGCTCGATTCCAAGCTTCTGTGGGCTATGAAATACTGTGTTGAAGTAGAAGAATTCACCACTGATATAATCCAGAGAATCCATCGGGAGGAAGCGACCGGGAAATGCCGGGCCGACATTCATACTGAAGAAGAACTCCCTGTTATAGTTTGTTCTGGAGTAGTCTTTCATCTCCAGAACAGTCATCTCCCAAAATTCCATTCCAGCCAGCTTCTGAAATCTTCCAAACTCATAGATCAACGGATGGGGATTATATGCTGACTCATCCAGAAGATGCTCCATATTCTGTTCGAGCAGATACTCGCCAAGATGGAATGAATCAATATCAGAGATGCCATAGCGGGATTGAAGTTCTTCTTCCGTATACCTGCCTTTCATGTATGCATTGAACCCTGCCATGGAGTATTCATCAAACGATCCTCTGCCCATGTTTATAACCACATAGCCGCTCTGAGGATGATCAACAAGTGTCCCCTGCACACCCGCATCGACATAGTCCTTCAGATCAGATCTGATCTCCTCCTGCCAGAGGGGATGAAGGATATTCCGATAGTAATGACCTTCAAGATAGCCTGGATTGTGAGGATCAACCCAAAGAATCGGATTTCCATAAATATCGATACTGGCGAGATCCTCCCGTTTTACCGGGTGTGGACTGGTCGGCAGATTTTCATCCCGCCCGGCACCGATGAAATGGATATTTTTCTCTCTGAGGATCGCCATCTTGTTCATATGGCCCAGACGGTAGAACGATTCAAGAACAACCGGACTCCAGGAGATTGCATGGGGCCGGAGATCATCAAGGACCTCACGATCGATATCATAGGGTGTAACAGAAAGCAGGAATACCGGTCTTTCAAAGAACAGGTCAGCCTCTCCTGCCTGTATATACATAAAATCAGGATCCTCGCACCATGGCGGGCTCGGCCATGGTCCGGGTGGCGGACAGATCTGAAGAACAGCCATCATTGTGATACCGATCAGAACAATTGCTCCGATTCCTGCGGCTACGAGTATAAAAGGGCTTTTTCCTGCCTGATTTCGTGAAGAGAGGAGTGTCATTATCCTACAATCCTGACCGGATAATCTGAGATACCCTCCATAGAGCAGGAGCAAACCCCCGATGATGGCGATGTTCAGTCCAAATACAAGGAGAAGCACGATACCCGATATCGCCATTAATCCTCCTCCTATTCTGTTGTGGGAGAGAATGCCACCGGCGATCCCTGTCAGTGAGAAGAGAAGAGCGATGATGATGGGGAGAAATTCTCCCATAAGGGGAGCTTCAGCTGCACCAAGATCTGCAATGAGAAGCAAAGGGTAGATCTCCATGGCGAAGAACAGGGCAGCAGATAAAATACCGATAATACCGCCCATGAGCCCATACCAGAATGGATGGCGAGATGACTCTGACATAACGATGTCTTTGGAAGATACAGTATTTGACAGTTCTGATCCAATGAAAATTATAGTTTTTATATAAAAATATTAAAAGATATTTCAGGTCATATCCATATCGGACCTTCAGACACCAGATACAATGGATAGGTTAACGTAAGCATACATAAATACAGTTTATCATTCATGGCAGAAGATTTTCACGAGACCCAGTACTTCCGCCACCCGGTCATCATTGCGATCGTCGGGGGGACGGCGACGGTCACCTGGTACACCTTCATCACCGAAGTTCAGGAGCTCAAACCACTTCAGCTCTTCATCCTCGGAACGATCGGGATTATCGTTCCCCTCCTCTTTCTGACACTCAGGCTTGAGACCCATGTCTCATCCGCCGGGATCCGTTACCGGATGCCCCCGGTGGTCCGGAAGGAGCGGACCATCACCTGGAGCGATCTGGAGAAGGCTGACCTGACGACGGTCCGGCCGATCCGTGACTGCGGGGGATGGGGGATACGGTTCTGCCGGGGGCAGGGGATCGCCTATCTCGTCAGCGGAGCAGACGTACTCCGGTGCACGCTCCGGTCAGGCCAGAAGGTCCTCCTCGGGACGAAGAGGGGCGGGGAGATGATGGCAGCCGTTGAGGCCCATCAGAGATGAGGGAGCTCGGGATTGACCGCCGGGTCAATCTTCTGGAGACGGTCGATGAGGATCTCACAGGAACGCGGGTACTCCTCCTCGATCCTTCGACGCTCCTCCTCAGCCTTTGCAGTATCCTTCTTCAGGGCTTCCTGCTTCTCGATAGCAACGGTCAGCTCCCCGCTTAACCGGATCTCCTCCTGTACCCCCGGATGGCGGGCCGCCTCCTGCCGTACTGTAGCGAGTTTCTCTTCAGCCGCCAGGTACTCCTCATAGACCTTCTTCATCGATTCTGCGAAGTGATCGCCTGAGAAGAGCTGCTGCTCCTCCCGGTTCTTCAGCTGCAGCTCGCCGGACTGGATGAGGGATCGGATCGAGGAGAGGACCGGCGGGATGAGATCCAGTGCCTCCCTCCGGGGATGATCCTCTTTGCAGATCTTCTGGAGCTCCTGGATATCCCCGACCGGTGCCTTATGCCGTCTGAGGAGCTTCTCTGCTCTCCCGAGGACAGAGCCTGCCGGAGCCCGTATCTGAGCGAGATGCCGGATCGCAGCCTCCCGTTCTGCCACCGCTGCCTCGATCCGCTCCGCGACATCCCCGGTATCGACCGCCTCAATCGCCGCCTGAAGCTCCTCTTTTTTATAATCGAGGTGATCAATCTCCTCATTGGCGGATTTGATCGTCCTAAGCGCCGTCTCATGCACCCGGACCATCTCCAGAACCTTCCCATGCATATCACGGATCTCCCGGAGCCGTGCCTGCCTGGCATCATCCTCGCCGATCGCCTTTGTCATGTCGTTGACGGCACGGCCTATCTCCTTGATGATCCGGCGGTACTGTGCCATCTCCTCATTGTAGGCGGCGGCAAGGTACTTCCCCGGCCCTTTTGCAACGGTGATACAGCCTTTGAGGATCTCGGCTGCGGTTGCATAGTACTCCCTCGGGGGACCGGCCGGCTCCTTCTCAAGGATCAGCGTCAGGGATCGGATCGCCTGCGGCCGGGCGGTCTTTATCACCGATTTCACCTTCGGATGGAGCTCGTCGTTCTCAGGATCATGATCGATGGTAGCGATGAGATCCCGGATCGATTGTAATGCAAGAGCAATCTCAGTCTGCGGCGCCTCCATCCTGGTGGCAAGCTCTGCCTGGTATTCTTCTTCCTTCCGGTCAAGCCAGCCGGGGAGGTCGGCGGAAGGGAGAACCAGGCTCTCCGGCTTCTCCTCCTTCCTGCCAAGGAGTGCACGCAGCTTATTGAACATACAGAAGGTATCAGGTGCCGGAGATGAAAGCGTTTCTGTTATCGGCGGGAGCCCGGATCCTTACCCCTTCTCCAGAAAACTGATGATCTCATGGATATCCGGGACACTGTGGACGGGATAGACCTTTGAGAAGATGACGTTCTGATCTGCATCCACGATGATATTCGCCCGTTCCGAAAAGCCGTTTGCCTCCCGGAAGATCCCAAACTGCCTGGCCACCTGGCCATGCGGCCAGAAGTCGCAGAGGATCCGGGTATGCCGGATACCGAGGCTTGCGGCCCATGCCTTCTTGCAGGGGACCGAATCGACGCTGATCCCGACGCAGTACGTCTCAAGCGATGCGAAGGTATCCCGGTTCTCTTCGAGGGAGAGCATCTGCTTTGCACAGAAGTCGGTCCATGCAAGCGGGTGGAAGGAGAGGAGGAGCCGGGTCTCTGCGTGTTCGAGGAGGCTGAAGGTCTCGTTATTCTGGTCTTTCAACGAGAAGTTTCCGGCCAGATCACCAGGCCGGGCCATCCGGAGCTGTGGGTCCATAGAATGAGTTCAATCAGATGAGAAGATAATAGTATGCCAATAAAAAAAAGGGAAGATCCGGTCAGAGATGAGGGATCTACATCATCGGCATGCCGCCGCCCATGCCGCCCATGCCGCCCATCGCCTGCATGGCGGCCATCTCCTCTTCAGAGGGCATACCGCCTGTTCCGGATGAAGCGATGATCTCATCGATCCTGAGGATCATGGCGGCTGCCTCTGCGGCAGAGGAGATCGCCTGGGCCTTGATCCGGAGCGGCTCGATAACCCCTGCCTCCCGCATATCGACTGCCCCCTCAGCATCGGGATCGAGTCCTGCCGTCGTCATCCCCTGCTCATGTGCAGTCCTGAGAGCGGCAAGCATATCGATGGGGTCAAGGCCGGCATTCTCGGCAAGGGTCCGGGGGATCGCCTCAAGGGCGGTTGCAAACGCATCGATGGCGAGCTGTTCCCGGCCGCCGATACCGGAGCCATAGGCAGAAAGGCGGCGGGAGAGTTCGATCTCGACGGCGCCGCCCCCGGCAACCGCTTTCTTATCGTCAAGGGTCGCCCCGACGGCACGGAGCCCGTCCTCTACGGCAAGGCCGAGTTCATCTGCCACATGGCTGGTTCCCCCCCTGACGACGATGGTGACGGCATGGGGATTTCTGCACCCTGAGATGACGACCATCCGCTCACCGGAGAGCCGCTTCTCCCCGACCATTCCTGCCCTTCCCAGATCATCCCCGGAGATGGCATCAAGGGAGGAGACGATCGAGGCACCGGTCGCCTCCGCAATCGTCTCCATATCAGACTTCTTCATCCTCCGTACGGCAAAGATACCCGCCTGTGCAAGGATCTTCTCAGCAAATTCGTCGATCCCTTTCTGGCAGAAGACGACATCCGCACCGGATGCGATGATCCTCCCGACCATCTCCCGCTGCATCTCCTCCTCCTGTGCCAGATAGCCGTCCAGCTCTTCGGGGCGGGTGATGGTGATCTCGGCATCGATCTCGGTCTTCCTCATCTCGATGGCGGCATTGAGGAGGAGGATCTCGGCATCGGTGACGGAGCCGGGCATCGACGGATGAAGCCGCTCCTTATCGATGACGATCCCCTCGATGATCTCTGCGTCGTCTGCCGAGCCCCCGACCTTCTTCTCGATCCGGATATTCGTGACATCCGCATGCCCCTCATCATCGGTGATCAGCGAGACAGCCTCGACGATGAGATCTGCAAGATATTCTTTTGTCGTCTCCGCACCCTTCCCGGTCATCGCGGTTGAGGCGATCCTGGTCAGGATCTCCCTCTCTTCAGGGCCGACCGCAAAGGAGAGCTCATCAAGGATCGATGCTGCCTTCTCCTGTGCCATCCGGTATCCCTGCACAATGACGGTCGGATGAAGGTCCTGGTCGATGAGGGCCTCCGCCGTTTTGAGGAGCTCCCCCGCGAGGAGAACGGCGGTCGTGGTTCCATCCCCGGCCTCGTCATCCTGGGTCTTTGCGATCCCGACCATCATCTTTGCGGCAGGATGCTCTATCGCCATCTCCTGCAGAATGGTGACGCCATCATTGGTGATGACCACATCCCCGATCGAGTCGACGAGCATCTTATCCATCCCCTGAGGGCCAAGCGTCGTCCGGATGACGGCAGCTACGGCTTTTCCGGCGGCAATATTATTGCTCAGGGCATCACGGCCGCCCGTCTTCTCTGTTCCTTCCCGATAGATGCCTGCCTGCATCTCTGGTCCTCCTCCGTACTGCTGCATATTCATCACTACCACAGGTGCGTGGTTTGAGAGTCTACATAAATTTAACCCTGAAACCGGGGGGAAGCCGTCTCATTTGTCAGGCCTGACCATCCGGGAACGGGAACGTGATTCCATGCCATGAACGAATTATTTAACGGGGAGAGGGGCAGAGGCAGGAGGAATGGGCGTTATTGCAGAGGTGTATCAGCGCATACGATGGAAAAGAAAAGATGGCAGATGGGTGATCACTCAAAGAGGGGATCGACGGCATCCTCAAACATCGTCGATCTCCGCTCCTGGGAGACGAGGACATCCTTCTTCGTCTCCTTGGCGATCTCAAGGAGTTCGGTGATCCGGGGGGCATTACCGATGGACGCAAGGATGACGACCCCGGCGATATATGATGAATCCACAGGATAGTCACCGCCCCGGACCTCGACCCCGGCGATATTCTCCTCAACCCATGACTTGGACTTCTCGACACCCTTCCGATCCAGTTCATTTGGAGGGCCGGCAACAAGAACCAGTGCCCGCTCTGCTGTGGTATAGTCGCAGGGGAGTGTCAGCCTGCCGAGCATCGCCCGCCGGATGACCCCGATGATCTTTGCAGACTTATCCTCCCCGGTCAGGGGGCTCTCGGCCTCCTCCTTCTTCTTCCCAAATCCGGAGAAGAGACTCTTCTTGGGCTTGGTCTTTGTGGTCACCTCGGAGATGGCATATCCGACGGTTGAGATGCCCCCGCCCCGGAGGGTATTGATGAACTCGGACGAATCGACGACCATCTCACCGACACCCAGCTTTCCAACCTCTCCTGCCCGGAAGAGGACGCCGAATCGGCGGACAAGCTCGTCATTGAGGGTATCGTATCCTGCCTTGACACTCTCCCCCTCACTCTTCCATGCACTGTTATCAAAGATGAAGGTGTTATCCGCCTCCTTGACGAGTGTTGCAAGGCTCCGTGCGGCATTATAGGAGTAGAGTTTCCCCTCCTCCGGAGCCGGGATCATCCCGAGGACATAGACCGGCTCCCGGTAGATACGCTTCAGGTGCCGACAGAGGACCGGGGTTCCCCCGGAGCCGGTTCCCCCTCCAAGACCTGCAACGACGATAAAAGCATCGATGTCATGGGTCCCCCGCATATCGATGGCATTGATGATGGTATCGATCTCATCAGCGGCGATCTTTGCGCCGGTGACGTTGTCGGTCCCGACACCATGCCCCTTGACGACCGTCTGGCCGATGAGGAGGCGATCCTTCATCTCGATGTGCTTGAGCCCCATCAGATCGGTTCGTGCGGTATTTACAGCGATACCCCGGAAGCTGTTCCCCTGGATCTTCTTATCCATTGCAAGGAACATATCAACGATCTTGCCCCCGGCCTGTCCATATCCGATAAAAAATACTCTCATCTCTAACCACCAGTAAAATGCAGATCATACCTCCCCGGCATCCCGGACTGGGTGAGGGGACGTATCTACAAGGTCCTGTACGGTTGATACTCCTCCAACAAAGCGCTTCTGGTTTGATCTGCAGGATCACCGATACCGGCCAGCCGATGAGTGGAGAGGATCCGGGGGAGAATGGGGGTTCAGGCAGAGGGATTTGTCCGTGCCCCGGCTGGTGAGAGGGGGAGAGAGGAAGCCTTTCAACCGTCGTGGCGCATCGGTGGGGAGTCTGGGATCGAATTATTCATGAGATAGTATACACACCCCATAGTTCGGAAGGATAAAGATGCTCGGAATGATATAAATATATCAGATGACTCAATCCTCCCCGTTTCGGATCATCTATATCGATGATGAGCCGGCCCTCCTTGAGATTGGAAAGATATTCCTCGAACGGACCGGCCATTACGCAGTGGATGTTGAGGCGGATCCGGAGAGTGCCCTTGGCAGGGTGCTCACCGGGGGATACGATGCCGTCATCTCCGACTACCAGATGCCCTGCATGAACGGGATTGAACTCTTACAGGAGATCAGAAAGGCGGAGTGCAGGGTCCCGTTCATCATCTTCACCGGGAAGGGGCGCGAGGATGTCGTCATTGAGGCGCTCAACAACGGTGCTGACTTCTATCTTCAGAAGGGCGGAGATCCCAAGTCACAGTTTGCCGAGCTTGCAAAGAAGCTCGAGCATGCGATCGGGAGGCGGCGGGCAGAGGAGGAGGTCTCATACCGGCTCGAGTTTGAGCGGTTGGTGGCTGACATCTCCTCGCTCTTCCTGTATGCGAACTCATTTGATATCGCGGCAAACCAGGCACTCTCTGAAATTGGAAAGTTTACAAACGCTTCCCGTGCCTACCTCTTCCTCTTCACCCAGGAGCGGCATGTGGTTGATAACACCCATGAGTGGTGTGCAGATGGCATCACCCCCCAGAAAGAAGATCTCCAGGATCTCCCGACATCCCATTTTACCTGGTGGATGGAGAGGTTAAAGGGAGACGGGCACTTCGGGATCAACAGTGTCGCATCACTCCCTGACGAGGCAGCAGCTGAACGGGATATCCTGGCGGCACAGGGTATCGAATCATTGATCGTCCATTCGATCATCATCGGGGGAGAGATAGCCGGATTCATCGGGCTTGACAATAACCTCTCGGAACGTACATGGGGAGAAGAAGAAGGAGATCTCCTCAGGATCAGTGCAAGCCTCTTTTCAGGAGCTCTTGAACAGAAGAGAGCACAGGAGGCACTCCTCGAGAAGAACGAAGCACTTGCGGCTGCAGATGAGGAGATGCGATCACAGCTTGATGATATCGTCTCGGTGCAGGATGAGCTCCGCCAGTCCCGGGATCTCTTCCGGACCTTCATCGACCATTCATATGATGCAATCTTCATCCATGATCTGAAGGGGACAGTCCTTGATGTCAACGAGACGATGCTCTCGATGTATGGTGTCACCCGGGAGGAGGCACTCAGGCTTACCATTGCAGAGTTTAGTGGTCCCGGGTCGTCAATGAAAGAGGTTGCCGGGAAGTGGGAGCGGGTCATTGCAGGGGAGAACCTCCTCTTCCCATGGAAGGCCAGGCGGCCAGGGGATGGCTCAACCTTCGATGCCGAGGTCTTCCTTACAAGGGTCGGGATGGAGGGGAAGACCTATATTCTCGCCTATATCCGGGATATCACCGGGAGGATAGGGGTAGAGAAGGAGCGTGAGCTGAACGAACGCCGGATGGCCGCCCTCCTTGAGCTTGCGGAGATTGCAGATCAGCCCGAGACGGCGATCATCGATACCGCGATTGAACGGGCTGTCACTATCACCGAAAGCCAGGTCGGGTATCTTGCGTTCCTCTCACCTGATGAGTCATTGATGACGATGTACTCCTGGTCTCAGACTGCGATGGATGATTGCGGTGTACTGGATACGCCGATGGTCTATCCCGTCTCTGAGACAGGGCTCTGGGGAGAGGCGGTCAGGCAGCGGAGACCGGTCATAACAAATGACTACCAGGCAGATAACCCCCTCAAGAAGGGATATCCGGAGGGGCATCTCCCGATCACACGGCATATGAATCTCCCGATCTTTGATGATGGACGGATCGTCCTCGTTGCAGGGGTCGGCAATAAAGAGGAGCCTTACTCAGACCAGGATCTCCGCCAGCTCACCCTCCTGATGGACGGGCTCTGGAAGACCATCCGTTCCAGGAGGGCACATGAAGAGCTTGCGGGAGCAGAGGAGGAGATGCGGTCACAGGTCGATGAGCTCGTCTCGGTACAGAAGAGGCTGTCAGAATCGAACGAGTACCTCGGGAAACTGATCACCCACGCCAGCTGCCCAATCATCGTCTGGGATAGTGAGTGCCGGATCACCCTCTTCAACAATGCGTTTGAAGAGCTCACCGGGATCTCAGAGATGGAGGCGATTGGATCCGATCTTACGATCCTCTTTGATCCCAAAGATCGGAAAAGGGCGATGGAATATATTCGCAGGGCGGGCGCCGGAGAAGGGTGGATGGATCGTGAGATCCCAATCCTCACAAGGAAGGGAACAAAGAGGATCATCCGCTGGAATTCGGCAGCCATCATCGGCAACGGGGGGATCATCGCAACAATCGCTCAGGGCCAGGACATCACCGACCAGCGGCTGCTTGAGGAGCAGATCCGGATCATCAGTGACACCATCCCGGATAGCATCATCTATCAGATTGAGACGAGCCCGTCCGGAGAACGCCGCTTCCTGTACGTCAGCTCCGGGATTGAATCGATCTGCGGAATAACGGTTGATCAGGCCTGTCAGGATGCCTCCCTCCTGTACAGCCGGATCATCCCGGAGGATTATGAGCAGCTTGCCAGGCTTGAAGCGGCGTCGCTTGGAACGATGAGCCAGCTGACGACCGAGTTCCGGATCTGGGACCGAAATGGCGATATCAGGTGGATCTTTCTCAGGGAAGTACCTGAAGCACGGTCTGATGGAAGCATCATCGGGTACGGGGTTGCAGTTGATATCAACGATCGGAAGCTGATGGAGGAGGATCTCAGGCAGCGGAATGAAGAGCTTGCGGGAGCCGAGGAGGAGATCCGATCACAGCTCGAAGAGGTACTCACCCTCCAGAGAGAGAACGAACGTATTAAAAATCAGCTTGCACGGATCATCGATACCCTCCCCGATCCGACCCTTGCGGTGGATGCAGAGGGGGTCGTGACCGCCTGGAACCAGGCGATGGAGGAGCTGACCGGCGTTCCTGCAGGCGATATGATCGGAGAGGGAGACTATGCGTATGCGGTTCCCCTCTACGGGGAGCGAAAGCCCATCCTCATCGATATCGCCCGGGGCGTGACGGGTGGATGTGATGCATATACATCCGTCCGTAGAGAAGGGGATGTTATTGAGGCAGAGACGATGGATGCGACCCCCAGGGGGAGAAGAGCCGCCCTCTGGATTCGTGCGGTCCCCCTGTATGACGACTCCGGCCGGTGTATCGGCGGGATCGAGACGATCCGGGACATTACACCTCAGAAGGAGCAGGAGCTGAAGCTCCGGGGGAGTGAAGCCCTTCAACATGCGATCCTGACCGCGATTCCTGACATCCTTATCCGGCTTGACAGCGAGGGAACGTACCTCGATATCCTCAGCCCTGATGATGATCGGTTATTCCTGCCAAAGGAGAAGATGGTGGGAAGGACGATTGGAGAGTTGCTGTCGCCGGATATTGGCGAGCGGACGGGGGGGGCCATCAGAGCTGCCCTTGCGACCGGAGATGTACAGCAGATCGAGTATACGCTTGACGTTCCAGCGGGAACCCTCCATTTCGAGGCCCGAATCGCCCCGTATGCCGACGATGAGGTGGTTGCGATCATCCGGGATGTCACCAGTGAGAAGAATGCAACCACTGCACTCCATGAACGGGTGAAGGAGGCGGGGTGCCTGTACCGGATCTCATCCCTTGTGGGCCAGATGGGGATGAACATAGATGAGATCCTCGGGGAGTCGGCTAAGATGATCCCGACAGGGTACCGGCACCCGGATATTCTCTCTGTCCAGATCACCGTTGCTGATCAGATCTATTCGACCGAGGGCTTCCGGGAGACCCCCTGGTCACTGCAGAGCGCAATCATCGCAGGCGATCAGGCAGTCGGGGATATCGGCCTCTTCTATCATGAGGATAGAGCGTTCCTTGAAGAGGAGGAGGCACTCCTTGAGACGATTGCTGCACTGCTTGGGAGATATCTTGAGCAGATCAGGTCCCGCGAGATGCTCCTTGTGAAGAACGATGATCTTCAGGCTGCAGAGGAGGAGATGAGGTCACAGCTGGATGAGCTCATCCTTATGCAGGCAGAGATTGCAGCCGGAAGAGAGCGGCTCCTCCAGATCATCGAATCGCTCCCTGAGCCGACCTTCGTCGTCGATGAAAGCGGGGTGGTGACCGCCTGGAACCTGGCGATGGGGCAGATGAGCGGTATTCCCGCAGCCGATATCATCGGGAAGGGGAATTTTGAGTATTCACTCTTTTTATATTCAGAGAGGAGACCGATCCTCATCGATATCGCACGTGGAGTCGGGGATATCTCCATGTATCCGAGCCTCCGGCAGAAGGGGAATATCATTGAGGTGGAGACGGACGATGCACGCCCCCGTGGGAGAGAGGCGATACTCTGGGCCCGGGCGGTCCCCCTCTTCGATGATCATGGCCGGTGCACAGGGGCGATAGAGACGATCCGGGATGTCACAGAGATCAGGAAGGCACAGGAGCGGCTCCGTCAGAATGAGGAGAAGTACCGGGCACTCATCGAGAACCTGACCGAGCTCGTCTACTCCCTCGACACCGACGGGAAGATCACCTATCTCTCCCCAAATGTCGAGGGGATCACCGGATACTCACGCGATGAGCTGATCGGGCAGACCATCGGTGATTTTATTCATCCCGATCAGGTTGCCGGGCAGGTTGAGGTATTCAACAAGGTTGTTGCAGGCAATCCTGTCGTGACCGAATTTGGATTCAGACGAAAGGATGGCAGTTATATCTGGATGAGGACCTCGGCCAGGCCAGTGATCCGGGACGACGGGGTGGTCTCTATCCAGGGGATCCTCACCGATATCACCGACCGGAAGGAGGCTGAGGAGGAGGTTCTTCTCCATCTGATCAGGACAAAGAACCTTCTGGACCTCTACCGCCTTGGTGATGCTCCGGAAGAGGAGATGATGGCGTTTGCCCTTGATGCCAGTAAGGAGATGGCGGAGAGCAGATATGCGTTCATCGGGCTTCTCTCTCCTGATGAGTCGGTGATGGCGATCCATTCCTGGTCTGAGGAGGTGATGGCGGACTGCCGGATGGACCATGGGCCTGTGGCGATCCCGGTTCGGACCTCAGGGATTCTGGGTGAATGTGTCAGGATGCGAGAGGCGGTGATCATCAACGAGTACGCGGGTGATCACTCGGCGAAGAAGGGCTGCCCGGACGGGCATGTTGCGATCACCAGGTTCCTTGCCGTCCCCATCTTTATGGGGGGGAGGATCGCTGCTGTCATCGCGGTTGCAAACAAGGACGAGCACTACATGGAGGATGATGCAGACGCCCTCGTGACGCTTGGCAACATGACGTACGGGATACTTCGGCGCCGTGAGGCTGAGGTGAAGATCCGGGAGAGTGAAGAGCGGTTCCGGCGTCTCGCCGAGAATGCCGGGGATATCATCTACCGGGTCGATCTCCT
The DNA here is from genome assembly GCF_024170505.1 of Methanocalculus alkaliphilus. NCBI lineage: Archaea > Methanobacteriati > Methanobacteriota > Methanomicrobia > Methanomicrobiales > Methanocalculaceae > Methanocalculus > Methanocalculus alkaliphilus. Next base: position 16,191 of record NZ_JALJYG010000007.1, on the reverse strand, counting down.
TCCCAGTCAACGTTTCACCTATCTGAACCCCGCAGTGACCCGGATCACAGGATATACACCAGAGGATCATTACCATGATCCGATGCTTGGCTATACGATCATTCATCCCGATGACCGTCACCTCCTCACTGATCTGGCGGATGGAGAGAGGCTGGCCGAACCGCTCCTCCTCCGCTGGATACGGAGAGACGGGGAGATCATCTGGGTGGAGCAGAAGAATGTCCCCGTCTATGATGATGGCGGCCGGATGATCGCCATCGAGGGGATCGCCCGCGATATAACGGCTGCAAAACTGATCGATGATGAGCTTGCACGGAACGCTGCTGCCATCGCCGATGCAAACCGGAAGCTGAACCTGATGACCGGGATCACCCGGCATGATATCGCCAACCAGCTGACGGTCCTTGGAGGCTATCTCTCGCTTTCACAGGAGATGGCAACCGATGAGACGCTGGCGAAGTATCTCAACCGGATGGATGAGGCGACCAGATGGATCAGGCGCCAGATCGAGTTCACCCGCGAATACCAGGAACTCGGGGTTAAGGCTCCGGCATGGCAGAAGGTCGGAGAGCAGCTTGCCGGGATCGGATCGAGGGCGATCCCGATCATCGATGAGACAGGAGATACTGCGATCTTTGCCGATCCCCTCCTCCCCCAAACCTTTGCGAACCTGATGGAGAATACCGAGCGGTATGCGACCGGGGCGACCCGGGTCAGGGTCTTCTGCGAGGAGGACGGCGGGGATCTCCTCCTCGTCTGGGAGGATGACGGCCCCGGCATCCCGGAGAAGGAGAAAAAGAAGATCTTTGAGCGTGGCGTCGGGAAGAATACCGGCCTTGGCCTCTTCTTTATCCGGGAGATCCTCGGGATCACCAGGATCACGATCACCGAGGAGGGGGTCGATGGTGAGGGGGCGAGGTTTGTGATGCGGGTGCCGGAGGGTGAGTGGAGGAAGGGGTGATGGGTGATTCGTGACGGGCCTCGATACCTCATCTTCGATACCGAGACGACCGGGCTGCCCCTCTATCCCGGTGCACCGTTTTCGGATCTGCATGCCTGGCCACGTCTTGTTCAGGTTGGATGGGTTGTTTGTACTGCCTCCGGGGGACAGATCGCTGAAGAGAGCCTGATCATCCGGCCTGACGGATTTGCGATCCCCGCAGACGCTGAGAGGGTGCATGGGATCTCAACCCGATCCGCAGAGGTCACAGGGATTCCGGTCTCTGATGCTCTTCAAAGGTTCCGGGATGAGATGGATCGTTCTGATAGTGTTGTTGCCCATAATCTCGCTTTTGATGAGGGGGTGATCGCTTCTGAGTGCCTCCGTCTTGGAAGGGATACCCCGTTCCTGGACCAGCTACGGATCTGTACAATGGAGGTTTCGGTTCCGGTCTGCCGGCTCCGGCGGAAGGAGGGCTGGAAGTACCCCACATTGGCTGAGTTGCATCGGTTCCTGTTTGGTGCCGGGTATGAGGGCTGTCATGATGCTCTGCATGATGCGAAGGCGACCGCCCGGTGTTTCTTTGAGCTGGTGAGACGGGGGTGTATTGTGATGGATGATGGTGGGAGGAGGGAACGTGAAAAATAGGAGGGGGGAGGGGATACCGACCAGTCAGGAGAAAGCTACTTCTTTCCTGAGATGATATGATTGATGAGTGTTCCCCACACCCGTGGGGATGAACCGATGACACGATGGGTGCCGCCCATCTTGGAGTTGTGTTCCCCACACCTGTGGGGATTGAATTTTTTCTCAATAAAACCGCTAATGGAGCATGTGTTCTATGAGAGGTGCGGACTCTGATTTATACGAAGAAAGCCCCCCATAATCAAATCTAATCCTTTATAAGTCTGAAAAGAATATATCTCCTTTAGTGCCATTAGAAGCGCCCAAGGCAGGTACGGACTCAGATGATTATGGTTTTACCAGCATTGCAAGTGCCCATACCGGTAGGACCATGATGCTCAATGAATTATCCCGGATTCTTGATTCCACATCTTGGGACTGTCCGGCTGAGGAGATCAAACGGCTGATTGTTGAGGAGAATATTCTTAAGAAGACCAGCATCTCAAGCAGGAAGAAAAGTTATTATCACGTAGAGATTCTGTATAGTCTCGATATTCAAAACCCGCTCTTTGCGGCCCTTCGTTTCTTCTGGGATGAAGCACCGGATGAGAGGCCGCTGATTGCTCTGGAAGCGGCTCTTTTTCGGGATCATATCCTGCGCTATTCCGCGCAAAAGATTCTTCCTCTTGAATGTGACACGCCGATCACAAAGGAAGAGATGATCGGATTCATCGAGCAGGAGTATGGGAAACGCTATTCACCGAAGTTAATAGATTCAACCTCCCGCAATCTCCTCTCATCCTGGGTACAATCCGGCCATCTGCGTGGGAGGATAAGGAAGATCCGGAGAAGAGCACAAGCGGGTCCTGCATCTCTGACATATGCCATCTACCTTGGCCAGCTCACCGGGTTGCAGGGCGCTTCTCTCTTTGATACGGTCTATGTTGATGCTCTGGATGCAACTGATACCGAGATCCAGGCATACCTCCATGCAGCCATGAAGAAAGGATGGCTCATCTATCGGAGCGCCGGAGGGATTATTGAACTGACGCTCACGTTTGATCAGAGAAGGGATGATACATAATGGGAAGAGTCGAAGAACTCATTGAAGTGTATGGGAGGCGGGTCGCACTTCCATGGGAAGAGATGCTTTCAGATCAGGAGAAGGTATGGTTCTGTGTCTATGAACCTGTATATGAACGCCGGATACAGGCACGGCTTGAGGAATTTAAGATCAAAACCGTAACTGCCGGCCATAGATGGGTTCATTACGATATATGCGGGGATTTTGAGTCCTGGCTGATAGAGAATGAGTACCATGAGGAATACTTCAAAAAACCTTCCGATCTCGAGTATGATCTTCCTGATTTCTGCTCATATATGGTAGATACTCTCAGTACAAAGCTGGGAGACGGGGATTCAAACACCGTATCTGCAATCACCGGTATTGGCACCCTTTTTGGGATTGTTCGTGCAAGTACCATCATCGATAATCTCATCAGGCAGACAAGAGTCAGCGGACGGCTGCTCTTCTTCTTCCCTGGTGATCGGGACGGAAGAAACTACCGCCTTCTGAAGGCACGGGACGGGTGGAATTATCTTGCGACACCTATTGAGGTGGAGGAGTAAGCTATGTTAGAAAACCGGGATACCAAGAATAAAGCAGTTTTTTATCGAGATCCGACTGAGTACACCATACCAAACGATGGTGTAACCAAAGTTGGACGAATCACCGATGAATACCAGCTTACCGTCGCCAGATATGAACTCGAGAGTTTCGTCTGTGAGGGGTCCTACAACACCGGGCTGAAGAACATTCTTCAGTCATTCCTTGATAATCTCGATCAGCCGGTTCAACCTGCGGTATGGGTGAGCGGATTCTTTGGATCAGGAAAGTCGCATCTTGTCCGGGTTCTTGATTTTCTCTGGAGCGATCTGGCTTTCCCCGATGGTTCAACCGCACGAAATCTTGCCAAAGTGCCACCCGAGATTAATGATCTCCTTATACAACTGAACACAGAGGGAAGACGAAACGGGGGGATCTGGTCTGCGGCAGGAACACTCAGTGCCGGTGTTGGTGACGACCCAAGAACTGCAATCCTCCAGATCGTTCTTCGGGCAGCCGATCTGCCAGAGAAGATTGATGTCGCACGAATTCATCTCTGGCTTGCCGAATATGGCATCCTTGAAAAGATGCGGCAGCGACTCATTGGTAGCGGGAAGCCAAGGGATATGACCCGCCCCTTCGTATCCAGTGCCTTTGCGGAGGCACTCATCGAGTTCCACCCGGATTTCTCAAACCGGACACCTGAAGAGGCCAGAGATGACCTCCGCCGGCAGTTCGGGACAGATATGGAGATGACAAACGATCTGATGGAATCGATGCTCAATGATATCTTTGCCATGAAGAGTACTGAGAAGGGCAGAATGCCGCTTGTCCTGATCGTCCTCGATGAAGTACAACAGTACCTGACGATTGGAGAGGGGGCAGAGCAGCTCCTTGCATTCCAGGGTGTCATAGAAGATATCTGCAGCAGATTCAAATCACGGCTGCTGATTGTGGCAACCGGTCAGGAAGCACTGCAGGCAAACACCCTTCTCCAGAGGCTTCAGGGGAGGTTCTCATTACGGGTCACACTCGATTCAAAAGATGTCGATACGGTCCTCCGCCAGACCATCCTCAGAAAAAAGGAGTCGATGAAAGAACCACTCAACAAGACACTCGACTCTGTCACCGGGGAGATCTCACGCCATCTGGATGGATCAAAACTTGCCCATCGGAGTGGTGATGGCGAATTCCTTGCTCTTGACTACCCCCTTCTGCCAACCAGAAAACGCTTCTGGGAGAAGGTGCTGCATGCGGTCGATACCGGGGGGATGAGCACACAGCTTCGAAACCAGCTCCGGATCACCTTCGATGGTGCCAGGAAGTATGCCGACAAGCCGCTTGGAACCATCATTCCTGCTGATTTCATCTTCTCACAGCAGATGACACAGCTTAGAAATAACAATATCCTCCCGCAGCAGATTGCCGATGCAATTGCAAAAGAAGATGATGGAACCGAGCAGGGGATATTGCAATCCCGTATTGCTGCTCTTCTCTTCCTTATTCAGAAGGTCGATGCCTCGTTTGGCCTTCGGGCAACACCCGAGATACTTGCAGATCTCCTGATCACCGACCTCGTCGCCGGCTCTGAGAATCTCAGGCGTGAGCTGCCGGATCTCCTCACAGATATGCATGACCGGGGCGTCATCGCAAAGGTTGGTGATGAATATCGTATCCAGACCGAAGAGGGAAGTATCTGGGAAGGAGATTATCAGAAGCGGAAGACCGATTATAAAGCCGATGACTCCATGCTGATCTTCAAGCGGAATGAGATTCTCCAGAAGCAGCTCAACCAGCACCTGGGGCGAATCTCCATCCTGCAGGGTGAGAGCAGAACTCCGCGTGAGGCAGATCTCGTCTACTTCACATCCCAGAGACCGGAGATCGGATCAAAAGTGCCGATCTGGATCAGGCATGGATGGGAGACGAATAACACGGCGGTAACACATGAAGCAGCAGCTGAAGGGAGCGAGAGCCCGCTTGTCTTTGTCTTCCTCCCCCGTATTGAACATGATGCCTTCAAGGATGAGATTGCAGGGCTTCTCGCCGCAGAAAAGGTGATTGAAGATCGTCCTGCTCCAACCACCGCCGAAGGAGATCAGGCACGATCCAATATTGATGCAAAGAGAATGGCACACATCCAGCGGATTGGGAAGATCGTCAGGGAGATCTTCTCCCAGGCATCAGTCTATCTCGGGGGTGGTCTGAAGGTTGAGAATGATACGCTCGACGGTGCCATTCAGAAGGCAACGGAGAGCGCTGCTATCCGTATGTACCCACGATTCAGGGATGCTGACACCAGGGGCTGGGATCAGGTCATTACCCGGGTAAAGAGCGGAGATCAGGCCCCTCTGACAAAAGTGGGATGGGAGAGAGGTGCAGAAGATCATCCTGTCTGTAAGGAGATCCTCAAACGGGTGACGAATCCAAAGAGCGGAAATGATCTCCGGCGTTCTCTTGATCAGCCGCCATTTGGATGGCCAAAGGATGCAATCGATGGGGGGTTGCTGGTGCTGGTTGCGACCAACCATCTGAAGGCAGGGATAAACGGCCGACCATTGTCAGCGACGGATCTTGACCGGCAGCAGATTGGAAGAGCGGCATTTGCAGCTGAGAATGTTGTTCTGACGCAGAATGAACGGCTTGCAGCACGATCACTCTACACGACCGTTTCGCTCACCCCTGAATCAGGGAGAGAAGTTGAACAGGCTATTCTGTTTCTTCAAAAGATTGAGGAGCTTCTCCAGTCATCCGGGGGGGAGGAGCCGCTTCCAAATATTGTGCGTCCCGGATATCTCTCTGAATTACATGGTTACTCGGGAAATCAGCTCATCAGGGAGCTTGTTGTCAGGCAGGATGAGATCACTCCGGATATCAGGCGCTGGCAAAAGACAGGAGATACGATCCAGGAGAAGCTCCCGCAGTGGAGATGGCTCTGGAACCTGATCGACCATGCCGAGGGACTCCCTGAACTTGATGAGATTCGTTCCGAAGCGGAATCGATTCATGAACACCGGAGTCTGCTCGCAGATCCCGATCCGGTCGGGCCGCTGCTTGCGGATCTCCGGAATGGGCTTCGGGAAGCGATCCGGGAAGGAAGGGGGCGGATTGAGACGGCCCGATCTGATGTGCTTGCTACACTGGAAGACGATCCACTCTGGCAGCGGCTCTCTGACGATGATCGGGGACGGCTGATCCGCACCTATCATCTGGAGGAACTCCCCCCCTTAAAGACCGGCACCGATGGCGAGATCATCGAGGAGCTGAAGAAGAGGCCCCTCCAATCCTTTGATGGCACGGTCCGGCTGATCGAGAATGCTCTCACCAGCATCCGGAAGCAGGCAGCAACAATCCTTGAGCCGAAGACGGTGATGGTACCTCTTGGGAGATCGATGACCGTGAAGAGAATTGAGGATCTGGATGAGTATTTTGCGGAGGTACGGAACAGGGTTCTCGCAGAACTTGAGAAGGGCAATCCGGTGATGCTCTCATGACCGTCCTCTCCCGGGAAGAACGGGGTGGCCTCGATACCGCCGTCCAGGCGGCCCGCCGTGTGGCAGAAACAGGGGCACGAAACGCCCTCCATGTCCTCGGCGTCTGTGAGGAGAAGAAGCCGGCCCATCTGACAGAGGAGCAGGCAGAGCTCCGGCGGCGGCTCCGGGTAGAGTTGAGAAGGCTTGGGGGGATCAATCCCGAGGGATTTGAGGCACTGGTCCGGACGGTTGCGTATGAGCAGTGGCACCGGATGCTCTTTGCCCGGTTCCTTGCCGAGAACGATCTCCTCTTCCATCCAAAGTATAAGATTCCTGTCAACCTCGCCGAGTGCGGGGAGATCGCCAGCGAAGAGAACCGGGATCTCTTTGAGCTTGCGGCTGAGTATGCCGAGTGGATGCTCCCCGGCATCTTCAGGCAGGGTGATCCGCTCCTTGCGATCCGGTATGCACCTGAAGATTCTGCCGCACTCCAGGCGATCCTCGCCGGGATCTCCGATACCACCTTCCTTGCCGAAGATGCCCTCGGCTGGACTTACCAGTTCTGGCAGACCGAGAAGAAGAAGGAGGTGAATGCCTCTGAACGGAAGATCCAGGGATATGATCTCTGTGCTGTCACCCAGCTCTTCACCGAGCCGTACATGGTACAGTTCCTGCTTGAGAACAGCCTTGGTGCCTGGTGGCTTGACCGCCATCCCGAGAGCCCGCTCCGATCTGAATGGGTCTATTATAAGGATCAGGTGCAGCATGACTTCTCCACCTGGCCGACGAATATTGATGAGCTCAGAATCCTCGATCCCTGCTGTGGATCCGGGCATTTCCTCGTCCGGGCATTCCATATGCTCCTTGCGATGCGGCAGGAAATGGGCGAGGATGATGAATCGGCCATCAGGGCGATCATCGGAAAGAATCTCCACGGCCTCGAACTCGATCCCCGGTGCATCCAGATCGCCACCTTTGCTATTGCCCTTGAGGCATGGAAGGAGGGATTCTCGCCGACGGCATCTTACCTGCCGGTCCCAAATCTCGCCTGTACCGGGATTCCGATCAAGGCGGAGAAGGAGGAGTGGCTTCGGCTCGCCGGAGGCGAAGGGCTGCTTGAAGGGGAGCTGGCGAAGTACTATGAGCTCTTTAAGAATGCTGACACCCTCGGGAGCCTGATTCAGGTTGATTCCGGGGGGACGCTTGCCGACCCTGCTACTTTGAAGAAGGCACTTGACCGGGCAATCCGGCAGGAGAAGGATGCCGGGGATCCGGTTGCCGCCATCTTCGGGGAGACGGCACACGGGGTGATGAAAGCGGTTGATCTGCTTTCGAGGAAGTATGATTGTATTGTGACGAATGTGCCGTATCTCTCACGGGGGAAGCATGGAGATCTGTTGCGTTCATTTTGTGAAGAACGACACCCGGATGCAAAAGCTGATATCGCAACGGTTTTTCTTGATCGGTGCCTTACGTTCTGTCGAACAGGAGGTACGGTCAGTGCTGTTCTGCCGCAAAACTGGCTCTTCCTTACATCATATACGAAGTTCCGGGAGGAGCTGCTGAAGCAGGAGCGGTGGGAGCTGGTGGTGAGACTTGGTCCGGGAGCTTTTGAAACCATCTCCGGAGAGGTGGTGAAAGCCATTCTCCTGAGTATCGCCCATACACAAGCACTTGGAAGTCACGAACTCTGCGGGCTTGATGTATCGGAAGAACGTGACGCGGCGGGAAAGGCAGAATCTTTGTTGGATGCAGAATTGAAATGCATTGAACAAAAAAAACAATTTAACAATCCAGACTCTAGAATTTTGATTGAACAGGGATCAAAAAGTGAATTGCTCCTTAAATATACAACACCATATATTGGATTACATGTAGGAGACTGGGAACGATTCAGAAGAGAGTTTTGGGATAGTACATATCCATCTGAATTATGGCAAAAAATGCAAAATGCGGTTCCTAATTCCAAGTTATATTCTGGTTTAAATTATGTGCTTTATTGGAAAAACAAAGGCCAGTTACATTTTGATAACCCTCAAGCCCGTGTTCAAGGAAGACTGGCTTGGGGTAAAAAGGGTGTCGCAATTAGTATGATGGCTAACCTACCAGCAACATATTACCACGGTGGTCTTTATCGAAATGGCGTTTCTGCAATAATACCAACCGATCCATCATATCTTCCTGCCATTATTAGCTATTGTTCAAGTGAAGAGTATTGCAGTAATATTCGCAAAATTGATTCTAAACTCTATGTCACATGTACTACCCTCGTCAAAGTCCCCTTCGATCTCGACCATTGGACAAAAGTCGCCGAGGAGCAGTACCCCAATGGCCTCCCCGACCCCTATTCCGATGATCCCACCCAGTGGCTCTTCCACGGCCACCCCTGCGGCTCCGTCATCTGGGATGAGGAGACGAAACGGCTCGCCCACGGGCCGCTCCGGACCGATGGCACCGTCCTCCATGTCGCCATCGCCCGCCTCCTCGGCTATAGATGGCCTGCCGAGACCGATCCCGATATGGAGCTTGCAGCAGAGGCACGGGAATGGGTGCAGCGGTGCGATGCCCTGCTCCCATTCGCCGATGATGACGGAATCGCCGGTATCCCCTCGCTCCGGGGCGAAGGCCGGCTCGTGGACCGGCTGCGGTCGCTTCTTGCCGCCGCATACGGGGCTGCGTGGTCGCCAGATATGGAGAACGAACTCCTCAGGGCAGCCGGCTATACAAGGAATGACGGGCGGCTGAAAGGTGATCTTGAAGGATTCCTGAGGGATGAGTTCTTCGCATCGCATGCAAAGCTCTTCCACCACCGGCCCTTCGTCTGGCAGGTCTGGGACGGGAGGCCGGACGGGTTTTCGGTCCTCCTCAACTATCATAAACTGGATCGGCGCAACCTTGAGCGGCTCATCTACACCTACCTCGGCGGCTGGATCACCCAGCAGCGATCAGAGATCGCCGCTGCCACCCCCGGTGCAGAAGAGCGGCTGGTTGCCGCCCTGGACCTGAAAGGACGGCTTGAGAAGATACTTGAGGGTGAGAAGCCCTATGATATTTTTATCAGGTGGAAGCCGATTCATGAGCAGCCCATCGGCTGGGACCCCGATCTCAATGATGGTGTCCGGCTGAATATCCGGCCATTTGTTGAGGCGGGGGTGCTTCGATCCACCCCGAAGATCCACTGGAGGACAGACCGGGGGAAAGATCCGGTGCCGAATGCATCCGGGACGGTGGAACGGCATAATGACCGGCACTTCACCATTGCAGAGAAGAAGCAGGCACGGGAGAGGGGAGAAGGAGAAGAGGGATGAATACACTGGATAAGATTCATATCTCAGGCTACAAATCGATCAAGGATCTTGATATCACCTTAACCAACCTCAATATCCTGATTGGGGCGAACGGAGCAGGAAAAACAAACTTCATCACGCTCTTCCGGCTTCTGAACCAGATGGTCGAGGGGAGGCTCCGGTATGCGGTCGGGAAAGCCGGAGGCATCAGGTCGCTCCTGCATTACGGCCCAAAGAAGACAGGGAGAATTGAGATCGAACTGCTCTTTGGGAAGAACGGGTACTCCTGCACCTGGGAGAAGGCAGAGGGCGAAGGGATCGTCTTTGGAAGGGAAGTTGCTGAGTTCTATGGTCATGGTCCGGATGAACCACCCTATTATGACTTTGTACAATCCGGTCATGAGGAGACACAACTGATCCCCTATGCAAAAAAGTCGGATCACAACGTAACCCGCCATGTGCTGAACAGCCTGAAGAGCTGGCGGGTCTATCATTTTCATGATACAAGCGATGAATCCCCGATGAAGGCAATCGAGCAGATAAATGACAACAGGTATTTCCGCTACAATGCATCAAACCTCGCCCCATTCCTCTACTATTTAAAAAACGCCCATGAGAAGCACTACAATGATATCCGGGATATGGTGCGGCTTGTCGCACCATTCTTTGACGACTTCTCTCTGAGACCGCTCCCCGAGAACCAGGATCTGATAAAACTTGAGTGGATGGAAAAAGACTCCGATTACCCGTTCATCGCCTCCCATCTCTCAGACGGGACACTCCGGTTCATCTGCCTCGCAACAGTTCTCCTCCAGCCAAATCCTCCGGATCTGATCCTCATTGATGAACCGGAGCTCGGCCTCCATCCTTATGCATTGAATATCCTGGTTGATCTGATCAAGAGTGCGGCAACAAAATCGCAGATCATCATCTCGACACAATCTGTCAGCCTGGTAAACCAGTTTGAGGTGGAGGATATCCTTGTTGTTGACCGCTATAATGGAGAGACAACAATTAAACGGCTTTTAGAGGAAGAGCTTCGGGACTGGCTGAACGACTACTCGCTGGGTGAACTTTGGGAGATGAACATCCTCGGTGGGAAGCCTTCACGGTGATCAGATGATCAGGCTCAAGATTATCACAGAAGGCCAGACCGAAGAGGGGTTCGTGAGTCAAATCCTCGCCCCCCATCTCCGGCAGTTCCATATTGAGGCCTTTGCCATCAACCTCCCGACAGCAGTCAGAGAAAAGACTCATCGCGGTGGTATCATGCCCTATGACCGTGTCAGGAAGATCATTCTTCAATCATTTGAGAAGCAGGGTGCCTATGTCACCACCATGTTTGATCTCTATAAACTCCCGGAGACCTTTCCGGGAATGGATGAGGCCGAACGCATCTCAAACCCCCATACTCGTGTTGAAACAATAGAATCAGCACTCCAGGCGAGCATCAATAACCGGTTCTTCATCCCCTATATCCAGGTCCATGAGTTCGAGGCGCTCCTCTTCTCTGATGTGACAACCATAGATGAGGTGATGACTGCCCAGGAACGATCAAGGATTCATGACCTGGATATGATAATCCGCCAGTTCCCAAATGGCCCTGAGTCGATAAACGATGGAGAGGAGACAGCCCCCTCAAAGCGGCTTCTGAAACTTTATCCATCATACCAGAAGAGAACAAGGGGCATCCAGATTGCCCGGCGGATCGCCCTTGGCACCATGCGGGAGGAATGCCCGCACTTTGATGCATGGATCGCCCGGCTTGAGAAACTCTCCGGAGGCAGATTATGAGACAAACATTTCTTGAGGCAGTACGCAATACCCTGACAACCGCTACAACCGAATACAACCGCAATGATGCTGCGCCCCCTGTTGCCCTCCTCTGGACAGATCCCACAGAAGAGTGGCGACCGGTCGTTTCGCTGCTCAAGAAGACATTTCAGATGCCGATCATGACATTCGGCTCCTATGATCCTGATGCCTGGCAGGGTCCCGCCATCTATCTCAGATGCCTCCTCGAAGAAGCAATCCCCGACACCACCTTCCCAAAGGATGACTGCCCGATCATCTACCTCCCGGGATATTCACGCGATGCATTCAGGAATAGCAGGGACTGTCCTGATGAGATCAAGCCACTGATTGATCTCCAGTATCGTGGCCTCCTCTGGTCGCACAGGAATGGGCGGGACTGGACGATTGCAGGCTATCTTCAGGCAAACTATAGTATCGAAACCCAACCGGATCAGGCGACAAAAGATGCACTCAGAAGCTCAATAGAGAAACTCTGCCAGGAGACGATGCAGACACTCAGTGCAAACCAGCCACTCAAAGCCGGTTTCTTCACCAGCCTCACCCATCCGGATGAGAAGAAGCAGATACTCCTCTGGATGAATGCTCCGGAAGAGGAGCGGGGAAAGATGTCGCATGATGAATGGAAATCCTTCCGTTTTATCTGTAAAGTCGATTATGGCTTTGATCCCCAGATCGATGGCGTCGCAACCGCAGCCGAGAAACTCGCATCCCAGGAGAGGAAGTGGCAACAGATGTGGGAGCGTTTTATCGAGACGCCAGAGAGGTTTTCGGATATTCCAAACCTTCTCAGAAACCTTCAACGACCGCCATTTATTGTCTTTAAGGAGTCATGGCCCCAGATCAATGACGAAGAGGAGAAGACCCTTCATACCGAACTCCTTGCACTTGAGCAGGTATCTCCACCTATCGCTGCAGATACAATTCAAAGGCTTGAAAAAGCCCATGCCGAGCGGAGGGGCTGGGTCTGGGCAGCCATAGGGGAGAGCCCCCTTGCGATGGCAATAGAACCACTCGCCGAACTGGCAGGGCTCTCCACACAGTACACCTTTGGCGGCACGGTGGATGAGCAGGCGAAGCGCTATACCGAGACGCTCTATAAAGCTGATAATGCCATCCTACGCAGTCTTGCGTATGCATCTGATGCTGATACAATGAGGGCAGTAACCACTGCTATCAGGGCGGTTTCCATGAACTGGCTCTCTGCACGTGCAGAGGAGTTCCAGAGGGCATGGTCTCTATCCCCTCCTGAGCAGGTGAAACAAACCAGTCCTCCAGTTGTGGGAGAAGTGATCCTCTTTGTTGACGGGCTTCGTATGGACTGTGGTCACCGGCTCAAAAAAATCCTCGAAGATGGAGGCGAGGAATGCAACCTTTCATACAGATATTCGGTGCTCCCAACCCTGACCGAGACGGCAAAGCCGGCTGTTATGCCCATAGCTGGAGAGCTCGCATCAGGAGAAGGGCTTACCCCATGCACGCAGAGCGGTGCTGCAGCAGAGATCCAGGCACTCAGACGGATCCTTGAGGCACATTCGTATCAGGTCCTGAAAGAAGGAGAGTATGGTGATCCTGCAGGTTCGGCATGGACCGAGATCGGTAACATCGATCATAGCGGCCATGACAGGGGAATCGCCCTTGCCTCAATCCTTGATCACGAACTCTCCCTCATCAGGAAGCGGATACAGTCTCTCCTCCAGGCAGGATGGAGACAGGTTCGTATCGTCACCGATCACGGGTGGCTTCTTATCCCGGGTGGCCTGCAGAAGACCGAGCTCCCCCCGGCATATACCCTCATCAAAAAAGGGAGGTGTGCCCGGCTCCATCCGGATGCCCAGGTTGCCTATCCTGTGCTGCCGTGGTTCTGGGATCGAAGGGTCCGGATCGCCCTTGCTCCCGGAATCAGCTGTTTTGAAGCAGGAAAAGAGTTCGATCACGGAGGGTTGAGCCCTGAAGAAGTGGTCATTCCCGAGATCGTTGTCAGGCGGGGAGGGGGTATGCAGTCTGTGATAGAGGTCGAGCCTCCGGTCTGGAGAGGGTTACGCCTCTCAGTACATACGGACGGTGCAGAAGGATATAGAATTGATATCCGTGAGAGGCCCGGAGATCCGGCAACCAGCATCACACAGGCGGGCAAAACCATCCCCGCAGATGGAACGATATCTCTTGTGATACCGGATGACCGGTTTGAAGGAGCCGAAGCGTTCATTGTAATCCTGGATGATAATGGCAATCCAATAGCCCAGAGAAAGGTGATTATCGGAGGGGAATGAGAGTATGCCAGCATTGGATCAGCTCGATCAACTTGTCACAAAAGCTTTCGACGGCTATGTCGTCCGGAAGGATCTCGCTCAGAAGTTCAAGGGAAACTATGCGGTTCCAACCTATGTCGCCGAGTTTCTCATCGGTAAATACTGTGCAACCACCGATGAAGAGGAGATCAAAGAAGGGCTTGAGATTGTCCAGCGTCAGTTAAGCGAACGGATCGTCAGGGCAGGGGAGCAGGAGCTCTATAAGGCCAATGCGAAAGTACACGGCATCGTCAAAGTGATCGATCTCATCACCGCACGGCTTGATGTCCGTTCAGACACTTTCCTGGCGACCATTCCCTCTCTTCTCTTAAATGATGTCCATATCAATTCAGATCTTGTCTATGAACATGAGCGGATGCTGACCGGTGGCTTCTATGCAGAAGTGGAGCTGGCATATGGAGATCCGGAGAGCAACCGCCCGTTCTCCCTTGAACGCCTCCGTCCGATCCAGCTCTCGAAACGGGGTGTTCTTCAGGACGTTGCACGTGGCCGGAAAGAGATGACGACACAGGAATGGAAGGATTTTCTTATCCGGAGTGTCGGCATTGAGCCCTCCTCACTCTCAGCACGTGCACAGGATGTCCTCTTCCTCCGTATGGTGCCGTTTGTCGAGAAAGGGTACAACATGATCGAGCTTGGGCCAAGAGGAACCGGGAAAAGTTACCTCTATCAGCAGATCAGTCCTTACTCACACCTGGTATCCGGAGGGAAAGCCACGGTTGCCAAGATGTTTGTGAATAACGCTAATGGGCAGAGGGGACTGGTCTGCCAGTATGATGTCGTCTGTTTTGATGAGGTATCCGGGATCAGCTTCGACCAGAAAGACGGTGTCAATATTATGAAGGGCTACATGGAGAGTGGCGAGTTCTCACGAGGCCGGGAAAGTATCCGGGCAGAGGGTGGTATCGTCATGCTCGGCAACTTCGATGTCGATGTCGAGCACCAGCAGAGGATAGGCCATCTCTTTGGCCCCATGCCAAAAGAGATCCGTGACGACACCGCATTCATGGATCGAATCCATTCCTATGCCCCCGGATGGGACTATCCAAAGATCCACCCGGATATGATGACGGAGCATTATGGGCTGGTCAGTGACTTTCTGAGTGAAGCCTGGCGGCAGCTGAGGAGTGAAAGCCGCCTCCATCTCATCAGTGACCGGGTCTTCTTCGGGGATGCACTCAGTGGTCGTGATCGGCGTGCAGTGCACAAAACGGTGAATGGTCTTCTCAAGATTCTTTACCCCTCTTCGGAGATGGAGATTGAAGATGATCAGCTTGAATGGGTTGTCAGGATAGCACTTGAATGCCGGCGGAGAGTAAAGGAACAGCAAAAACGGATCGGATCAGCAGAGTTCCGAAATACGATGTTCAGCTACCGGCTCGGAATGGATGGGATCGAGCAGTATGTCTCAACCCCCGAGCTCCATAGTGACAGCGAGATCTCGCCGGATCCCCTCCCTCCCGGACAGGTATGGGCGATTGGACCGGGAGAGGCGAACGAAGGGAGCGGCCTCTATAAGATTGAAGTGACCGTTACACCCGGCTCATCAATCCGGCTGGTAAATGTCCGGGCGCCATTTGGTCTCAAAGAGAGTCTCCGTGCAGCAGAGCAGGTCCTCTATACCCAGAATAAGATGCTGATAGGGGATCGTGATCCTCATGGAAATGAGTATTCCGTTCAGGTCCGGGCGTTGAGTGCTGCAAAGGGCGCCTCTTCGATTGGCATACCCATTCTCCTTGCCCTCTCATCCGCTGCACTTGGCAGGAGTATCAAGGGGGGTGTCGTGATCGCCGGGACGATGAGTGTCGGTGGAACGATTGAACCGGTCTATAATGCCCTTGATATGGCCGAGATGGCAGCAGATAATGGTGCATCAGCGATACTGCTGCCGGTATCAAGCAGGAAACAGCTCAATGATATGTCTGATGATCTCGCCTCCCGGCTGACGGTCGTCTATTATAAGGATTCACGAGATGCTCTCTACAAAGTGCTTGGCGAGTGAATGACTGTGCAAATCCGCCCCGCCATCCAAGGGGCATGCCCTCACTTTGCGAACCCTTTGTAAAAGTACCACCTAATTATATTGAAAAACCATAAAGTACAATTATATGTACAAACAAATATAATGCCAGTATGG